>USIZ01000135.1 GCA_900554855.1 uncultured Eubacteriales bacterium
CGTGTTCAACCTGCTGACCAAGGTGTATCAGCCCTCTCGTGGCACCATCCTGCTGGATGGCCTGGACACCGCCCACATGACCACCACTCAGGCCAACAAGGCGGGCATCGCCCGTACCTTCCAGAACATCCGCCTGTTTGACAAGCTGAGCGTGGAGGACAATGTCAAGATCGGCCTGCACAACCACTACAAGTACGGTATGTGGGACGGCGTGTTCCGCACCCCCCGCTACTGGAAAGTGGAGAAGCAGTCCCACGAGCGCGCACTGGAACTGCTGAGCATCTTCGATATGCAGGATCTGGCCTCCGCCCAAGCCGGTTCCCTCCCCTACGGCGCACAGCGTCGTCTGGAGATCGTCCGCGCTCTGGCCACCGAACCTAAGCTGCTGCTGCTGGATGAGCCGGCCGCCGGCATGAACCCCTCGGAGACCGCCGAGCTGATGGAAAATATCCGCAAGATCCGGGACACCTTCCATATCGCTATCCTGCTCATTGAGCACGACATGAGTCTGGTCATGGGTATCTGCGAGGGCATCGCTGTGCTGAACTTCGGCAAGATCATCGCCAAGGGCACCCCCTCCGAGATCCAGAATGATCCTCAGGTCATCGAAGCCTATCTTGGCAAGAATAAGGAGGGCTGAACATGAGTCTACTGAGTGTCAATGATCTGCAAGTTTACTATGGCAGCATCCACGCCATCAAAGGCATTTCCTTTGATGTAAACGAGGGTGAGATCGTCACCCTGATCGGCGCGAACGGCGCCGGCAAATCCACCACCCTGAACACCATCGGCGGTCTGCTGAAGCCCCGCTCCGGCTCTGTCGAATTCGAGGGAGCCTCCCTGCTGGGCACCGCCCCCCACAAGATCGTCAGCAAGGGCATGGCGCTCTGCCCCGAAGGACGCCGGGTTTTCCTCCAGCTCTCCGTGCAGGAGAATCTGGAGATGGGTGCCTATACCCGCCCCAAGGGCGAGATCGCTGACTCCATCGATCAGGTCTATGAGCAGTTTCCCCGCCTGAAGGAGCGCTGCAAGCAGGTAGCCGGCACCCTGTCCGGCGGTGAGCAGCAGATGCTGGCCATGGGCCGCGCCCTGATGAGCAAGCCCAAGCTGCTGATGCTGGATGAGCCGTCCATGGGTCTGGCTCCCCTGCTGGTGGAGCAGATCTTCTCCATTATCGAGGCACTGAACGCCGCCGGCACCACCATCCTGCTGGTAGAGCAGAACGCCCGCATGGCGCTGTCCATCGCCCACCGCGGCTATGTGCTGGAGACCGGCAACATCGTGACCACCGGAACCGGTAAAGAGCTGCTGACCAACGACAGTGTGCGCAAGGCGTATCTGGGCGGCTAAAACACCTTCCCTCGAAGAAACAGAGCATTTTATTGCTCCACCTGCGGGCAGAGCAATCTGTGAGACCGAAAAAAGAAACGCGCCGGACTTTTTTGAAAAGTCCGGCGCGTTTTTCAGCGTCTGCCGCGGCGCATGGTCAGGCCGAAGATCAGGCCCAGCGCACCGCCGATGATGTGGGTCAGCTGGGAGATGTCATCCGTTGTACAGACGGCGTTATAGATCTCCTGCCCCAGATACATGGCCGCCACAAAGAAGAAGGTCAACGGGATCCGCCCCTTCTGGTAGCTCACCATGGATGCCAGAATAATCATCATGAACACGATACCGCTGGCACCCAGCAGGGCGGTATGGGGGAAGAAGATCATATCCACCAGACCGGTCGCAGCCGCGGTGACAAGGCACATGATGAGCAGGCGGCCGCTGCCGTAGAACTCCTCCACCATGGGTCCCACCAGCAGCAGGAGCATCATGTTGCTCATATAGTGGCTCAGATCCGCATGACCCAGCACATGGCCGAACAGGCGCACATAGGTCAGCGGGTCTGACCACGCCGAGCCGTAGACACAGAAGAGCTGACGGGTGGTCAGTCCATCGGTGACCCAGCCCAGTCCCAGCACCAGCAGGGAGAGCAGAGCAAAGGACAGGCTCACCGGGGCGTTATAATCAATTTTGCGAAGCACTGCGCTTCCTCCTTTTTCTCGAAAAAGTTAAGTGATATTTTATCACACCCCGGCGAAAAAGGAAAGCACAGGTGACTTTTGGCGTAGAGTATGTTAGAATCATTCCATCGTCTCCGCTCCGAAGCCGTGGGGCAGAAGCTCATCCAGCGCAAACGCACGGAAGCGGCCATTCCGATCCGCACACAGCACCCGCAGGTCCGCGCCGAATTCCCGAAGCATCTGGCGGCAGGCCCCACAGGGCCAGCATGGATCGCCGGAATCCCCCGCCACAGCCAGCCGGGTAAACGCACGCCGCCCCTCGCTGACCGCCTTCACCAGCGCGGTGCGCTCGGCACAGATGGAGGAACCGTAGGCGGCATTCTCCACATTACAGCCGGTATATACGGTTCCATCCGCACATTCCAACGCTGCACCCACCCGAAAACGGGAGTAGGGCGCATAGGCATTCTCTCTGGCCTTGAGGGCCACGGCCACCAATTCCTGATCTGTCATAACCGAAAACCTCCCGAAAGGATGAAGTAATATGGATCGTTCCGAACTGCTCAGCCACGTTGACCACACGCTTCTGCGCCCAGACGCCACTTGGGGCGAGATCCGGCAGTTGTGCGACGAGGCATTGAAATACCACACCGCCTCCGTCTGCGTGCCCCCCTCCTATGTGACCCGGTGCGCCAACTATCTGCGCGGCCGCATCCCGGTCTGCACCGTGGTGGGCTTTCCGAATGGCTACAACACCACAAAAATCAAGGCGTTTGAAGCCGCTGAGGCCGTTCAGAACGGCGCGGACGAAATCGACATGGTCATCAATCTGGGCTGGGTCAAGGACGAGCAGTGGGGGCTTGTGATGAACGAGATCCAAACCGTCAAGCGGGCCGCCGACGGAAAACCGCTGAAGGTCATTGTGGAAACCTGCCTGCTGACCGATGCAGAAAAGTGCCGCCTGTGCCGCATGGTCACGCAGGGCAAGGTGGATTATATCAAGACCTCTACCGGCTTCTCCTCCGGCGGCGCGACCCGGGAGGATGTGGCACTCTTTGCCGAAAACATCGGCCCCGCCGTAAAGATCAAGGCTGCGGGCGGCATCAGCACCCTTCAGGACGCCGAAGATTTTCTGGCCCTGGGCGCAGACCGACTGGGCACCAGCCGGATCGTGAAGCTCATCATGGAAGAAGAGGGACTGTAAGCGTACCTCACGCTCCGTCCGGCACCGACACGCAGTGCATATCTGTCAACCTTTTATTTTGCCAGCCGCAGGATCAGCTCCTGCGGCTGGCTTTTTACATCTCAGTTCAGCGCTTCCAGCATAAAGGTGACCGGCCGCAGACCGTCGGTACAGCAGGTGAAGTGGGGCGGGAGCGTCTCGATCTCTCCGTCCTGACAGAAGCCCGCCCGGTCGCAGACCAGCAGGACATCCTTCCAGATATCCGCCCACGCCCAATCGCAGAAGCCCTCCGGTTTGCAGTTGCCGAAGGGATCCAGCTGGACCGTGAAGGTCATGCCCTCCTTGAAGAAATTGCAGGGCACCACGGTGCCCCGCTCCGCGCCGGGGCGGTACTGGGCATACTTCTCCCCCAGATCCGTGTAGCAGGCCACCTTGACCACCGTAATGCGAACGGTATGGTTGACAAAAGTGCGGTCTCTCATTGGAATTCCTCCTCTTTTTTACTTATTCGCATTGTATCATGCAGAAGAGAAAAGTTCAATCTCGCAATATTAGCACTCTCGCTTTAAGAGTGCTAATATTTACATCTGATTCACGAAGCATTCACAAAAAATTCATAAACCGCCCCTATACTATAATCAAATCAAAGGAACGGGAGACTGAAAGGTTCTCCCCAAAGGAGGTTTGACGAGTATGAGTCAACTCAATTATACGCAAAAATCTACCGAGGTCTTGCAGACCGCGCAGGCCACGGCTACGGAATATGGAAGCCCGCAGGTGGAACAGTGCCACCTGCTCTACGCCCTGATTGCGGATCCGCAGGGGCTGTCCTCTCAGCTGCTGGAGCAGACCGGCGTGACCATGGCCAGCTTCCGGGCCGCTGTGAAGCAGGAGGTCGAAAATCAGCCCCGGGTATCCGGCGGCGGACATGAGGCCGACAAGATCTATGTCTCCCGGGATGTGGACCGGGCGCTGAACTCCGCCCAGAGCATTGCCGCGGGCATGAAGGATGAGTATATTTCCGTGGAGCATCTGCTCCTCGGCGTGTATGACAGTGCCGATGGCAAGCTCAAGCAGCTGTTCCAGACCTATCAGATCACCAAGGAAAAGCTGATGCAGGCGCTCAGCTCCGTTCGGGGCAACCAGCGCGTGACCACCGACAATCCGGAGGACACCTATGACGCACTGAAAAAGTACGGCACCGATCTGGTGGAGCGGGCCCGCGCCCAGAAGCTCGATCCGGTCATTGGCCGCGACGACGAGATCCGCAATGTGATCCGCATTCTGTCCCGCAAGACGAAGAACAACCCCGTGCTGATCGGCGAGCCCGGCGTGGGCAAGACCGCCATCGCTGAGGGCTTGGCTCAGCGCATCGTCAGCGGCGATGTACCCAAGAGCCTGACCGACAAGACCATCTTCTCTCTGGACATGGGCGCTCTGATCGCCGGTGCAAAGTACCGCGGCGAGTTTGAGGAGCGGCTGAAGGCTGTGTTGGAGGAGGTCAAGAAGAGCGAGGGTAAGATC
>USIZ01000136.1 GCA_900554855.1 uncultured Eubacteriales bacterium
CCTTGTGGCCGCCGTTTCGATTGGCCTGGTGCTGTGCGCCCTCTTTGCAGTCAGCTTTTCTTCCATCTGGTGCATCCTGCTCTGCGGCGCGATCAGCGTGGCCGTCTGGCTGATCCGGCAACTGTGGAAGGGGTAGAAAACGACATGATCCTGCTCGACCTGTTTCTCACCTTTCTGACCATCGGGGCGGTGTCCTTTGGCGGCGGCTACGGTATGATCTCTCTGATCCGGGAGTCCGTGGTCCATCATGGCTGGCTGACCGAAGAAGCATTCATGAGCTTTGTGGCGGTATCTGAGGCCACACCAGGCCCGCTGGCGGTCAACATGGCCACCTTTGTCGGCTCCTCCCAGGCGGGCATTCCCGGTGCGCTGGCCGCCACGATCGGCGTGGTGCTCCCTTCGTTTCTCATTATCCTGCTCATCGCCGCCGTGATCTCCAACCTCCTGAAGTACCGCGGCGTACAGGCCGCGCTGTCCGGCATCCGCCCCTGTGTGGTTGGACTGATCCTCTCCACCGCGATCACGTTGGGCCTGAAAACCCTGCTGGGCTTTTCCGGCGTGGGGGGCGGTTTTGCGCTCAATATCAGAGGACTCATCATCTTTGCCATTCTGATCTGCATCGGCCTGATCCGGCATCTGCGGGGCAAAAGCGCCCCCTCCCCCATTCTGATGATCCTGCTGTCTGCCGGACTTGGCATCGTCTTTTACAGTTTTATGTAAACGTTTCATTCATTATTACATACAAATCAGCCGGTTTTATTGACACCATCTCTGTTTTCCCGTAAAATGAAACATTGTATTATAGCGAATTACACTGAGAGAAGTGATTTCATGATTGAATTAAAGCATATCTCCAAGGTGTTCCCCACCGCCGATGGCGAGTTTACTGCGCTGAACGATGTCAACATCACAATCGAGGACGGCGACGTCTTTGGCATCGTCGGCATGAGCGGTGCAGGCAAGTCCACGCTGGTTCGGTGCATCAACCTGCTGGAACGCCCCACCTCCGGTCAGGTGGTCATTGACGGCAAGGATCTGTGCGCCATGAACTCCAAGGAGCTCATCCGGCAGCGGCGCTCCATCAGCATGATCTTCCAGCAGTTCAATCTGCTTATGCAGCGCACCTGCCTGAAGAACATCTGCTTCCCCATGGAGATCGCCGGAGTCAAACGGGCGGATGCGGAAAAGCGCGCTCGGGAGCTGCTGGAGATCGTCGGCCTGCCCGACAAAGCGGACGCCTACCCGGCTCAGCTCTCCGGCGGCCAGAAGCAGCGCATCGCCATTGCCCGCGGTCTGGCGTCTGATCCCAAGATCCTGCTCTGTGACGAGGCCACCTCCGCGCTGGACCCCAAGACAACCCGGGATATTCTTCATCTGGTCAAAGACATCAACCAGCGGCTGGGCATCACAGTGGTAGTCATCACCCACGAAATGGCCGTTGTGGAGGAGATCTGCTCCCACGTTGCCATTCTCGACCACGGCGTTCTGCAGGAGTCCGGCTCCGTGGAGGAGGTCTTTTCCAACCCCAAGACCGAGGCCGGCCGCCGCCTGGTCTATCCGGACGGCGTGGTCATGGATAAGTTGCCCGCAGGCAACGTCATTCGCATCGCCTTCAACGGCGGCTCCTCCGATGAGCCCCTCATCTCCTCGCTGGCCATCGCCTGCGGCGTGAAGGTAAGCATTCTGGGTGCCGACACCCGCACCATCGACGGCAAGTCCTTCGGCACCATGATGCTGGGTCTGCCCGACAACAAGGAGGAGGCCGACAAGGCCATCGCCTATATCAAAAAGCAGCCCAATATCACCATGGAGGAGGTAAAGAACTATCATGGATGAATTTTTCGGCACTCTGTTCGGCAGCACCGCTGTGAGCCAGCAGCTGGCCTATCTTCAGGCCGGGTTGGGCAGCGCCATCTGGGAGACCATTTACTCCACCGTGCTGTCCACCTTCTTCGCCTATGTGATCGGCCTGCCGCTGGGCGTACTGCTGGTGACCGGCGAAAAAAATGGCATCCGGCCGCTTCCCTCTCCGCTCATGAAGGTCATCAACGTGCTCGTCAACCTGCTGCGCTCCATTCCCTTCCTGATCCTGATGGTGCTGGTCATCCCCCTGTCCCGCATTGTGGTAGGCACCAGCGTCGGCACGGTGGCCTCCATCATCCCGCTGGTGGTGGCCTCCTTCCCCTTTGTGGCCCGTCTGGTGGAGGCCTCCCTGCGCGAGATTGACCCCGGTGTGCTGGAGGCCGCACAGGCCATGGGCTGCACCCCCATGCAGATCACCTTCAAGGTCATTTTGCCTGAGTCCCTGCCCAGTCTGATCAACGGCTTCACCACGGCTTTCATCACCATTTTGAGCTATGGCGCCATGTCTGCGGCCATTGGCGGCGGCGGTCTGGGCAGCCTGGCCATCAACAACGGTTATCAGCGCAGAATGACGCTCATCCTCTATGTCGCCGTCATTTTGCTCATTGTCCTCGTACAGGTTTTCCAGTCCCTGGGCACCCACTTCTCCGTCCGGCTGGATCACCGCATCACAAAGAGCAAACGCAAAAAATCGAAAAAATAAGCGCAAAATTGTAAAAACGGACAAGACAACACGTCTTGTCCGTTTTTTCTCTGTGTATTCTGACTGATTGACGGACAGGCAAAACTGTGTTAGCATTTATCCATCAACTAAATAGGCTTTATTGATCCAAAGGCAACGAAGAGAAGAGTAAGCGCGGAGATATGGCACAGAGAGCCCAGGAAGCTGCAAACGGGCACAGAAGGCCGCGCCGAACATGGTCTTGGAGCTGCGCAGTCGAACGGCTTTTTCCCTTTAGACTGCGACGGGAGCGCCCGTCACCGCGCCGGAGTATCGGATGCTTCTGATGAACGCATCCCGCACTCGTTAAGGCCTGCGCCGTGAGGCTCAGGTGAATCAAGGTGGTACCACGAAGCATCGCTTTCGTCCTTGACATTTTTGTCAGGGGCTTTTTTTATTGCCCAACACCCCAATGTTGTGATCCCGCACTGCGGTTCACATAAATTTATCATTTCAACATTGATATATGAAAGGAGAACCATTGAAATGAAAAAAATCCTTGCACTGACCCTGGCCGCAGCCGCCTGCTTTGCGCTGCTGACTGGCTGCGGAAGCTCCGCCTCCTCCACCAAGAGCGCTGGCGCAAGCGCCGCCGCCTCCCAGTCCGCGGCCGCCTCCACTCCCGCCGCCTCCGGCGATACTGTGAAGCTGAAGGTGGGCGCCACCCCCGCTCCCCATGCCGAGATCCTTGAACAGGTCAAGCCCCTCCTGGCCGAGCAGGGCATCGACCTGGAGATCGTCCAGTACAATGACTACAACACCCCCAACGACGCTGTGGAGGACGGCTCCCTGGACGCCAACTACTTCCAGCACATCACCTACATGAACAACTACAACGAGGCCAACGGCACCCATCTGGTGAACGCCGGTGTCATCCACTACGAGCCTTTCGGCCTGTACGCCGGCAAGACCGCCTCTCTGGACGCTCTGGCTGACGGCGCTCAGATCGCCGTGCCCAACGACACCACCAACGAAGCCCGCGCTCTGCTGCTGCTGGAGCAGGAAGGTCTCATCAAGCTGGCTGACGGCGTCGGCATCAACGCCACCACGCTGGACATCGTTGAGAATCCCAAAAACCTAGACATCGTCGAACTGGAGGCCGCTCAGATCCCCAGCCGTCTGGCCGATGTGGATATGGCCGTCATTAACGGCAACTACGCGCTGGATGCCGGCCTGAAGGTCGCCGACGCTCTGGCCATTGAGGCCGCCGACGGCACCGCCGCTCAGGCCTATGAGAACGTCATCGCCGTCAAGGAAGGCAACGAGAACAACGAGGCCATCAAGGCTCTGGTCGAGGCGCTCCAGTCCGACACCATCCGCGATTACATCAACGACACCTATAACGGCGCTGTTGTGCCCATGTTCTGATCGACGATCACAGTAGAAAAAACCCTTCTGCACCCCATTTTTCAGGCAAGTATGACAGGTTACTTGTACTGAGAAATGGGGTGCTTTTCTATGCCAAAAGGAGTAACAAACGATACGCGCCGGGATTCAGGAACCTGATTGTCCGGTATTGCCGGCCATTTCCTTTATCGCCACAATTCATCGCACTTCTTCTTGTGCTCGTACCTGTAGCACAATAAAAGGCCCCCAATACCGAAAGTCCAGTATTGGGGGACATATCAAACGGTGGGAGTGCATAGGACTGCTTTTTATTCGTCCAAATATTTCCCGAGAAATGCCGCTGCGGCGGAGATCAGGGTGCGTTCAGATGTGTCGGCTGCCCCCTCCCCCGGGCTTCGTGCCAGCACAACGCACCCGGCCACGTCGCTCTGCGCGAGGATCGGTGCTGCGGCGGAGACGGTGAAGCTGTCCGCTCCGACGGCGATCGGCACCCGCTCCTGCGGTCCGGGACAGGAGATGCTCCGGGCGCGCATCACCTGTTCCAATTCAGCGGAAATGCCTTTGTCACAGTAGTCCCGCCGGGGTGCGCCGGATACGGCCAGAACGGTATCCCGGTCCGTTACCATGACACACCGGCCGGTGACGGTGTGGATCGCATCGCACAGGTGGGACGCCAAATCGCTGATCCCGTCCATCATGGAATACTTGCGGAAGATCACCTCTCCGTCCCGGTCGGTGTAGA
>USIZ01000137.1 GCA_900554855.1 uncultured Eubacteriales bacterium
GTTGGCGTCCCCCCACGCGTAGCCGGAGATGTCATAGATCTTCGATGCGGTGTTCGGCCGGGTCTCGGCGTGGAAGGCGTAAGGATCTGCCTTGGCCAGCAGGCGGCCGTCCTTGGTGTGGATCGCATATTTGTAGATGTCATACCGCTGCATTCCCGGCTGAAAAACTTCCCAGATGCCGCCCTCAATGTGCTGCATCAGGCAGTTTTCCGGGTCCCAGTCATTGAAGTTGCCCATCAGACTGACGGACACAGCGTTGGGGGCCCAGACCCGGAAGCGATAGCCGTCCTGACCATTTACCTGGTCGGGATGTGCGCCCAGGAAAGTGTAGGCATCATCGGAGCAGCCACCCAAAAAACGGGCGACTCTTGCATCGGATGCGCTCTGTTTTTTTGCAGTCATGGATGATTACCTCCGTCTCCTCACGGGCTCGTTTGGCCCGCTTTCTCTAGGGAAAAGAGAATGAATATTTCTTGTGCAAATTATATAACTGTAAAAATTATAAGTCAAGTAAAATTGGATGAAGTGTAAAAGTGTATTTTGCCAAAACTGAACAAAGAAAGTCGCAATATGGCAAAGAATTGAAGAAAAAATTGTGGCATTCCGGCGGGGAAGTGCACATAAATTTAACACAAGCGGAGGGAGTGTGAAAAATGAGAATTTTTGTGCTGCGAAAAAAAGTGTGGACGGCGGTAGGGTGCCTGATCCTGGCTGCCGGAATGTTCTGGGCAGTGAACAGTCCGGCAGCGGTGGGAGCAGCTGCCGCGACGCGCCAGCTGCCCATTTATTGCGTCCAGCCAGCGGAGGGGGAGAAGAACATATCCATCTCCTTTGATGCGGCGTGGGGCGCGGATGACACGGATCGGCTCATTGAGATCCTGGGCAAATATAACGTAAAGGCGACCTTCTTCCTGGTGGGCCAGTGGGTGGATACTTACCCGGAGGAGGTCAGGAAGCTGGCAGAAGCGGGACATGAGGTGATGAATCACTCGGATACCCACCCTTATTTCACCAAATGTTCCACCGAGAGTATTCTCAAGGAGATCGAGACCTGCAACGATAAGATCGAAGCCCTCACCGGGGTGCGCCCTACGCTGATCCGGTGCCCCTACGGCGACTACGACGATCATGTCATCAATGCGGTGCGCTCACTGGGCATGGAGCCTATCCAGTGGTCCATCGACAGTCTGGACTGGAAGGAAAGTTCAACTGCCGCCAGTATTCTGGAGCGGGTCACCTCCAAGGCGGCCCCAGGCGGCATCATCCTCTGCCATAACGATGCAAAATACACCCCGGATGCATTGGAAGAGATTTTGAAAACGTTGATCGGCGAAGGGTATACTTTTGTTCCGATCTCCGAGCTGCTTCTGACGGGGAGCTATACGATCGACCACGCGGGGATGCAATGCCCGGCATGAGCAAAAGTCCTTGTCCATTTGCGGGGAAATGTGCTATACTGACACCGTCATTTAATCAATTAAGGATGAATTTGTGCCATGAAAGCGACCATTGTGATCCCCAACATCAACGGAAAGGGCTGGCTTCGAGACTCCATTGAGTCTGTCTATGCCCAGACGGAGCAGGACTTTGAGCTTATCATCGTGGATAACGGCTCCACAGACGAAAGCCTGGAGCAGGCGAGAAGCTATTGCACGCGGGACAATTTTACATTGATCGAAAATGGGGAGAACACCGGCTTTTCCCATGCGGTCAATCAGGGCATTCAGCTGGCAAAGGGCGAGTATGTGGTGCTGTTCAACAATGACGCCTTCGCGGAGCCGGACTGGCTGAGTGAGCTCATCCGCACTGCGGAGCGGGACGAGAAAATATTTGCCGTCCAGAGCCTGATGATCCGCCACTACGAGCGGGAGCTTGCCGATGACGCCGGAGACTACATGACCTGGATCGGCTTCGCCTGCAAGGACGGGGATGGTCGGAGCGTAAAGCGCTACACCCGGGAGAAGCGCATCTTTTCTGCCTGCGGCGGCGCGTCGCTCTACCGCAAGTCCATCCTGGAGGAGATCGGCCTCTTTGATGAGACGTTCTTTGCCTATAACGAGGATGTGGATCTGGCATGGCGGGCCAATAACGCGGGCTATAAAAGCGTGCTCTGCCCGGCGGCGAAGTGCTATCATATCTGCGGGGCCTCCACCGGTGCGGTGCGGTATAATGGCTTCAAGGCCCTCCAGAATGGCCGCAACGGTATCCTGGTGCTGTTGAAGAATCAGCCCCTGATCATGTGCATCGTAAACTTTCTGCCGCAGCTGTTTGGTTACCTCTTAAAGCGCTGGCGTTTCCATCGGCAGGGCTATGGCCGGGAGTGGGATCAGGGAATGCATGAGGCGTTCAACCTGCTGAAGCGGGGGGCGCTGAACAAACGAAAATTCTGTCTGCATGACCTGCCGCATTATCTCAAAATGGAGGTATGGCTCATCTGGAACTTTTTCCGCTATCTGTGGTATCGACTTGTAGTCGTAAAATTTGATTTAAAATAACAAAAACGCTGGGTGCAATTTTTCATCATTTGCACTCAGCGTTTTTTCGTTTATGCGGTGTCAAGGCTCCTGACATGCCTCCAGAGCGCGGACCTTTGCCTGAAAGCCTTTCTCGGCAGCCATTTTTTCAATTGATGCGGTCAGCTTTGCGGCGTTGCCGTTGATGAGATCGGCAGCCAACTGTTCTTTTTTATCCTGGCTCAGTGTGCGCAGAATACCCTTCGCCATGCCGGCGGACATTCCGTTGGACAGCAGCATTCCCACCGGGTTGCCGCTGGCGCGCAGCTGGTCGCCGATCACAGGAAGATATTGTTCGATGAGTCGCTCAAAATCCACATCGTCCAGTTCAATGCTCAGACGGATCATATCAGTTCACACCTCCCAGCGCAGCCAGAGCCGGAGAACGCTTCAGTTGGTCGACAGCTGTACGCAGGTCGTTCAGCTGTCCCTCGTCCAACTTGTCCGGCTTGATGCGGGTGACGCACTTAGCCACGGCGGACATTTGATTCTTCAGCTCGCGAACCAGTTTGCGATCCACTCCCTTGCCCCGCTCCCGAAGCGCCTGATCCACTCGTGCGACCAGCTGTTCGGCCTCGAGCCGCTCTTCCATGAGTGCACGGCGCAGACCGTCCTGTGCGGCATACTGCTGGGCGTCCTGAATGGCTTCGTCGATCTCGGTATTGGAGAGATTGGAACTGGCCGTAATGGTGATCTCCTGCGCGCGGCCGGAGGCCAGATCCTTGGCGGATACCTTTAAAATGCCATTGGCGTCGATGTCAAAGGTCACTTCGATCTGCGGAATGCCCTGTGCCGCCCGCCGGATACCGGTGAGCCGGAATTTGCCGATGGTCTTGTTGTCCTTGGCCATGGGGCGTTCGCCCTGCAAGACATGGATCTCCACGCTGGTCTGGAAGGGGGCGGCGGTGGTGAAGATCTGGGAGTAGCGGACCGGCAGCTTTGAATTGCGCTCGATGAGCCGGGTGGCAACACCGCCCACTGTCTCAATGGACAGGGAGAGGGGGGTGACATCCAGCAGCAGGATCTCACCCTTGAACGGAGAGAGTCCGCCTAAGGTGCTGCCCTGAATGGCGGCGCCCATGGCGACGCACTCATCTGGATTCAGGCCGCGGTTGGGCTGAAGGCCGGTCAGGTGGCGTACATGTTCGGCCACTGCCGGGATGCGGGTAGAGCCGCCCACCAGCAGTACCTTGCTCAACTGGGAGAAGGACAGACCTGCGTCGTTCAGTGCGGTATGGACCGGAATAGTGGTGCGCTCGATCAGATCCCGGGTCAGCTCATTGAACTTCTGGCGGGTAATGGTCATCTGCAAATGGGCGGGGCCCGCCTTGGTCTGGGCGAGGAAGGGAAGGTTCACCTCGGTAGACTGAGCGGAGGAGAGTTCGATCTTCGCCTTTTCTGCCGCTTCCAGTACCCGCTGCATGGCGGCGGGATCCTTGAGCAGGTTGAGTTTGGTCTGCATCTTGAACTCGCCGATCATGTAGTTGGCCAGCCGTTTGTCAAAGTCGTCGCCGCCCAGATTATTGTCACCGGATACGGCCAGCACTTCAATGACGCCGGAGCCGATCTCAATGACGGACACATCGAAGGTGCCGCCGCCCAGATCGTAGACCATGATCTTCTGATCGGCCTCGTGGTCAAGTCCGTAGGCCAGCGCGGCGGCGGTGGGCTCATTGATGATGCGGCGCACCGTCAGTCCGGCGATCCGTCCGGCGTCCTTGGTGGCCTGCCGCTGAGCGTCGTTGAAGTAGGCGGGCACGGTGATGACGGCCTCCGTCACCGGCTCTCCAAGATAATTCTCGGCATCATGCTTGAGCTTCTGAAGAATGAGGGAGGACAGTTCCTGCGGCGTGCGCTTGCGTCCTCCCAGTTCAATGCGGTAATCCGTGCCCATCTGGCGCTTGATAGAGGCCACAGTGCCGTCCGGGTTGGTGACCGCCTGCCGCCGGGCCAATTCACCCACCAGCCGCTCGCCATTTTTCGTGAACGCAATGACCGATGGGGTTGTGCGCGCGCCCTCGGCACTGGGGATAATGACGGGCTTTCCGCCCTCCAGCACGGCAACACAGCTGTTGGTCGTGCCCAGATCAATTCCAATAATACGCATAGACAGAGCCGACCTCCTATGTCTTTCGTCATTTGATAGCAAT
>USIZ01000138.1 GCA_900554855.1 uncultured Eubacteriales bacterium
TGCCGACGGACAGAGCAACATCGCCCTTGGACAGGTAGGTCATCACGTTGGAAGAGGTGCCGCCGGGGCAGGTGCCCACCAGAATGACGCCGATGGCCAGCTCGGTGGGCAGGTGGAACACCATGGTCAGCACCCATGCCAGGAAGGGCATGAGGGTGAACTGTGCCACGCAGCCTACGATGACGTCCTTCGGGCGGCTGAACACCACCTTGAAGTCATTGGGCTTCAGCGTCAGGCCCATGCCGAACATCACGATGCCCAGCAGGGTGTTCACCCAGCTGGTTTTGACCACGCTGAACGGGCCGGGGAAGAACAGGGCACCGGCTGCCACCACGATGACGATGGCGGCCATGTACTTGCCCACAAAATCGCTTACTTTTTCCAGAGTTTTCATGTTGTTTCGTCCTTTCTGTTTTACAGGCTGTTCTTGCATGAAACATCCGGAATGGCCCGGTGCCGCAATAAAAAACGCCTTTGTCTCCCATCATAAGAGACAAAGGCGTGTACATCCTCTGCGGTACCACTCTTACTTGCCGACCCAGAACCGGGCCGACCCCTCAGTGCGCATCCAACAATGCGCGGCTTCTGATAACGGAAGCCTGCCGTCCGGGCCTACACACAGCAGCCGCTGTTTCAGCCCGAAAGCTCGGAGAGGATCTTCCCACGGGGTTCATGCACTGCCTTGCATCCACCGGCAGCTCTCTGAAGCACTCCACCCGGGTACTTGTTCTCGTCATAGCCGAATATTTCACTGACACGGAGTATACCCCTTTGCAGGCTCTGCGTCAAGGGGCTGCGGCCTGCTGTTTTTTCATGCCTGAAACCGCACAGAACAATCCGGCTCATCCAACTGAGCGAGTAGGATGTGAATATTCTGCTAAAAAATCTGTATGGAATTTGTGCAATCAAACAAAAGAAAAAACGAATGTCGGTGAGATATCAACAAAAACCAGGAAAATCCACTTGCATGTCAAACAAAATACGTCTATAATAAAGTAAAGGAACGACGTCCGACGTCATGACGTCTACAAAAGGCATACGGCTTCCTTATAGAAGCTGTAAGCAAGCGGAGCAGAACGGAGTACAGATACGATGGCACAGGATCATAGCGTATTCAGCAACATTCAGGACAACCGCACTTCCTCCCTTGCAGAGCAGGTGGCGGATCAGATCAATCAGGTCATCATTGACCAGAACATCAATGCAGGCGAGAAGCTGCCCAACGAGTTTGAGCTGGCTGCCCGCCTGAACGTGGGGCGCGGCACCATTCGCGAAGCGGTCAAGCTGCTGGTGGCACGCAACTGTCTGGAGATCCGTCGGGGCAAGGGCACCTTTGTGGTGGAAAAGCCGGGTCAGATCGAGGACCCGCTGGGCTTTGCCTATGTAAAGGATAAGATCACGCTGGCGGTGGACCTGATGGAGCTGCGCCTGCAGCTGGAGCCGTGGGTGGCTCAGCTGGCCGCCCAGCGCATTGAGGAAAACGAAAAGGACACCCTGCGCCAGCTGTGTGAGCAGGTGGAGCACAAGATCCGTTCCGGCGAGGACCACGGCCCGGCCGACAAGGAATTCCACGCCTATGTGGCCCGCTGCACCCACAACAGTGTGATCACCGAGATCATGCCCGTGATCACCTATAGTATTGAGATGTTCACCAAGTTCAAGGCACCCCGCCTGCTGGAGGACACCATCCGCACCCACTGGCAGATCGCGGAGGCCATCTGCGCCAACGACCCCCAAAAAGCTTACGATAGCATGTATGAGCATGTGTCCGAAAACAGCGAGAGCATCGAGATTGTGCGGCGCATGAGCATGGAGCAGAACCAGAATCGTGATAATTAACAAAATATGAATTTTCCGTTTGTAAAATATGGAGAATTGGGTCAGACACCGTTGACAAGCTCTGTTGACGGTGTGATATTTTAGCCAACATAAGACGTCATACGTCACATGACGATGTGCGTCTTGGAAGAAAGCGAAGCATATACACAAGTGAAGAAGGAGATCTTACCATGAAAAACGTTATTTCTCGTCGTTCTTTCCTGAAGGCAGCCGGCATCATCGGCGCATCTGCTGCTCTGGCAGCCTGCGGCGGCTCTTCTGCCTCCACCGCCGGCAGCACGGCTGGCTCCACCGCTGGCGCTGCAGCTTCCGGCGATTCCGTTACCTTCACCCTGTCCTTGGTCGATAACGAGCAGTCCAACTACTACAAGGGCGCTCAGGAAATCGCGGACAGCGTGAACGAGGCCACCAACGGCCAGTTCCAGATCAAGGTCGTTGCAGGCGGCACTCTGGGCGGCGAGTCTGATACTCTGGACATGGCCATTCAGGGCGACCTGGACATCGCAAGCTGCGCAAACTCCGTGCTGGCAAACTACATCCCCGAGATGAGCATTCTGGACCAGGCTTTCCTGTGGGACAGCCAGGATCAGGCCAACTACGCTGTGCGCAATGAGCTGGGCGATCTGATCCAGGAGAAGGCAAACGCTCAGGGTATCCACGTCATCGGCTACATGGAGTCCGGCTTCCGTGATGTGTTCAGCAAGAAGCCCATCCAGACCATGGCAGACTTCAACGGCGTCAAGATCCGCACCATGCAGAACGACGGTCAGCTGCTGGCCTTCACCTCCTTCGGTGCAAACCCCGTTGCTCTGGCAGCCGGCGACCAGTTCACCGCTCTGCAGCAGAACACCATCGACGCCTGCGAGAACGCTGTGGCCAACTGCTGGGTCAACAAGTTCTATGAGGCTGGTGTCACCTCTGTCACCAAGACCCATCACTGCTTCGTTTACATCCCCCTGTGCATGAGCGATAACGCCTGGAACAAGATCCCCGACGACATGAAGGATACCTTTGTGGAGGCTGTCTGGGCTGGCTGCGAGAAGCAGTGGCAGTACCTGAACGATGCCAACGACGAGGCCATCGGCCTGCTGGAAGGCGTGGGCGTCACCATGTACGACATCGACACCGACGAGCTGAAGGCTGCATACGAGGCCAAGAAGAGTGCCTCCGGCGTGACCTACGACGAGACCTGGCAGGCCGCTGTGGATGCCGCCAAGGCAGCTCAGGCCTGATCGGAAAACACGCAAAAACGTAAACAAATTGCATAGATAGAACGCCTATCTGTGCCGCAGTTCACGGATGCAGCCTCTGAGGCTGCATCCGCGGATTGCTGTCATACACAGGAGGAGCTTCCATGAAAGCACTGAAGAAAGTGGTTCGTGGTGTCACCCTGGCCGAGTTGTGGGCAACGGCCCTGACCTTTGTGATCATGGTCGTGTGCTACTTTATCTCGGTGGTGAACCGCAACTTTATCAAAGGATCCATGCCCTGGACCGAGGAACTGGCCCTGTACTGCATGGTTTATATGGCCCTGATCGGCACCGAGCTGGGTCTGCGCGACGGCACGCAGGTGAGCGTGACCGCCCTGACCGAAAAGCTCAAGGGTACCATGGTCGGCAAGGTCATCAACTTCATCGCCAAAGTGGCCCTGATCGTGTTCTCCTGCACCATGCTGCGCTTCAGCGTGGCCCTGGTGGCCAAGCAGATGAGCGCCGGTCAGACCACCCCGGTCATGAAGGTGCCTATGTACGTCATCTACATCTCGCTGGTCATCTCCTTTGCACTGATCGTCATCAACCAGATCCTGATGCTGGTGGGTGAGATGATGCACATCGACATGAGCGACATCACCAACATTGATGCCATCATCGACGGCATCATCAAGAAGAAGGAGGCGAAGTGATCATGAATGCTGGCGTTATCCTGTTTCTGATCTTCGCAGTCTGCGTTCTGATCGGAGTCCCCATTTCCATGTCCCTGGGCATCGGCTCTCTGGCCGCTGTGGCTCTGGGCAACCTGGGCGTTTCGCCTGCCGTTATCGCACAGCGCGTGTTCGGCGGCCTGCAGTCCACCTCCATCATGGCCATTGCCTTCTTTATCCTGGCTGGCAACCTGATGGCCGGCGGCGGCATCTCCCGTCGTATCGTCAACTTTGCAAACTGCCTCATCGGCAACATCCGCGGCGGCATGAGCGTGGCTCTGGTCATCGCCTGTGCCTTCTTCGCTGCTCTGTCCGGTTCCGCTCCCGCAACCGTCGTTGCTATCGGCTCCATGCTGTACGCTGACATGGTCAAGCAGGGCTACCCGGAGGACCGCACCGCCGGTCTGCTGGTCATCGCCGGCGGCCTGGGCCCGGTCATTCCCCCGTCCATCATCATGGTGCTGTACTGCACTCTGACCGGTGCGTCCGTCACCAACATGTTCAGCCAGGGCATGGTCATCGGCATTCTGATCATGATCGTCCTGATCCTGGAAGCTCTGTACTATGCTCACAAGGAAAAGTGGCCCAAGGCTGAGACCAAGCACTCTGTTGGAGAGATCGGCAAGATCTTCCTGGAGGCTGTGCCTGCTCTGATGACCCCTGTTATCATCCTGGGCGGCATCTACTCCGGCCTGCTGACCGCTACCGAGTCCGCTGCTGTGGCCTGCGTGTGGGCTTTCATCGCCGGTGTGTTCATCTACAAGGAGATCAAGATCGCCGACCTGATCCCCATCCTGATGAAGTCTGCTAAGAGCGCTGCCATGATCCTGTTCATCATCGCTGCCTCCACCGAGATCGGAAGAGCACCCGTCTGAAC
>USIZ01000139.1 GCA_900554855.1 uncultured Eubacteriales bacterium
CCCGCATCTCCGAACGATAGCAGTGCACCCGGCCGTTGGAGCAAAAGGTCTTTGTCTTCATAAACGGGCAGTGTTCACTGCGGGCGCGGGCATAGTCATCCAGCTTCCGGCACTGCGGTCACAGCCCGCCCGGCGTATTGTGATTCTTCCGGCAGTAGAGCAGGATCATTTGGCTGACCATCCGCTTTTCCCGCTCCCGCTTTATCTCCATATCCTGACTCATTGGTCGTTCCTCCGATTTATGATATCCATGCACGCTCATCCCAGCGCCACATCCAGCACCATCATCAGAGCAAATCCCAGCGCTGCACCGATCGTGCCCAGGTTGGAGTGCTCGCCGTCCTGGGCCTCCGGAATCAGCTCCTCAATAACCACATAGAGCATGGCGCCCGCCGCAAAGGACAGCAGATAGGGCAGAACTGGCCCCAGCTGGCGCGCCAGCAGGATGGTCAGCACCGCCCCTACCGGCTCCACCGCGCCGGAAAGCACGCCATACAGAAACGCCTTTCCGGTCGGAACATTCTCCCCGCGCAGAGGCATGGAAATGATTGCCCCCTCGGGAAAGTTCTGAATAGCGATACCCACTGCCAGTGCCAGCGCGCCGGCCATGGTAATACCGGTCTGACCCATCATGGCTCCGGCAAAGGTGACTCCTACCGCCATGCCCTCGGGCAGATTATGCAATGTCACCGCAAAGACCAGCATGGCGGTCCGGGAAGCCTTTGTGGGCAGCCCCTCCGGCTTATCGCTGTGGTTGTGCAGATGTGGGATCAGGCAGTCCAGCACAAGCAGGAAGGCGATGCCCAGCAGGAAGCCGACAACAGCGGGCACCCAGGCGATCTTCCCCGCCTGCGCAGTCATATTGATGGACGGGATGAGCAGTGACCAGACAGATGCGGCGATCATAACACCGGACGCAAAGCCCAGAAGCAGCTTTTCCACCCGGGGATCGATCGTGCCGCGCATCAGAAATACCATGGCAGCCCCCAGTGTCGTACCCAAGAACGGAATGGTCAAACCCCCGATCAGATACATGGCATACCTCCAATTCTAAAAAATCCGCGCAGGCCACCGCAGCGGTCTGCGCGGGAACAACGCAGCTTGAGAGCGCACTCACCTGAAGCGGCTGAAAAAGCTTTTTTTCTCATAGGGCTCACTCTGCACGCTCAGAACCTGATAGCCGGTGGCGGCAATGGCATCCCGCAGCGCCTGCTCAGGCAGAGGCTGCTCCGATACGATCACCGTCTCCCCCTTCGTATGGGACGAGGTCACCTTTTTGACTGCGCCCACCTTGCGCACGGTGTCGTTGACGTGGCTTTCACACATTCCGCACATCATGCCGTCGATCTTCAGCGTTGTCTTAACCATAGCTATGCACTCCTTCGGATATCTGTTCGCTAAAATGCGCACTTTTCAGCATTAGGTATGACTAACTTTATCGTGCAATGCCACGCAGTTAGTTTATTTTAACCAGTATGGACTTTTTTCACCCGAATGTCAAGCAGTGAAACGCACAAAAGCCGCAGTTTCCTGCGGCTTCTGTCGAATCGTTTTTCAAGTCACTGTTTCCGGCGGGATTCATAGTCCCTCAGGCTGTCCACCGCCTGCCTGGACAGCGGCACCAGCGCGATCAGATTGAACACGGTCATGAGGCCCACACCCACATCACCCAGATCCCAGACAATGTGATAAGCCGCCAGTCCGCCCACAAAAAGCATGATAAGCGCCAGGATCTTATAGCCCGTCTGAGCCGCCCAGCGATCCCCGAACAGATAGGCCACATTGGAGCGGGCGTAAAACAGAATACCAATAAATGTGGTAAAGCTGAACAGCCAGAGAATGACGGCGATAAAAACCGACCCGAAGCTGCCCAGATGCCACTGCATGGCCATTTGCAGGAGCGCCATTCCCTCCAGTCCGTCGACCAGCTCCGCCGGAGCCAACAGCATAATGAGGGCAGTGCAGGTACACAGAATAGTGTCAATAAACACGCCCATCGCCTGAGTCAGCCCCACCTTGGCCGGGTGATCCGTCTCTGCGGTCGCAGCGGCACACGGGGCAGATCCGCTGCCCGCCTCGTTAGAAAACAGGCCGCGCTTGATGCCGTTCATCAGCACTGCACCAAACCCGCCGGCCACGACCTGCCGCAGACCGAAGGCCTCCGCAAAGATGCTGCCGAACACACCTCCCAGCTGGCGGAAATTGAAGGCAATCAGCACCAGCGTCAGCAGCAGATAGATCCCCGCCATAACAGGCACCAGCACATCCAGCACTTTGACCGTCGCATTTTTCCGCAGCACGATCACCGCCGCCAATGCCACCAAAACCACCGTCGTCCAGATCGGCGGGATATGAAATGCATTCTGGAATGAGGCGGTGACCGAATTGCTGATGACCTGGCTGATGCCGCACCAGCAGATCAGGCCGGACACGGCAAATAACACCGCAAGCACACTCTTGCGCGGCCTGCCACGCCGCCTGGCATTGACCCAGTCGTGAATGTAGTAGGCGGGTCCGCCCCGCCAACCGCCGTAGAGCGGGTCGCGCTGCTTGTGCAGCTGGGCCAGCGTGGCCTCCACAAAGGCAGTCGCCGCACCCAGCAACGCCGTCAGCCACATCCAAAACAGCGCACCCGCGCCACCGGCGGAGATGGCCGCCACAACCCCCACCAGATTGCCCATACCGACCCGGGCAGCGGTGGAGGCAATGAGCGCCTGAAGCCCGGACAACTCGCCCTTTTCCTTCTTCGCGCCTCCGTCTTTTTCCGTCAGCGAGCGCACCATGTCCGGCAGTAGCCGCAGCTGAACAAAACGGGTGCGCAGCGTGAAAAAGATCCCAGCCGGAACCAGCAGCACTGCCAGCAGGGGCAGCGTAAGCGTGCTCCCTCCAGGCAGCGGCAGGCGGATCCAGTCGCCCCAGAGGAAGTAATAGACCGACTCTATGATTTTGATAATGATCGTCATGCAGTCTCTCTTTTCTCTCAACAGATTTCAAATGCAAAGCTATATTAGTATAAACCATAAAAGCAGTAATTTCAATGCAGGATTTGATACAGTGGATAAGATGCCGGAATTCCAGCATAAGACCTCTAACAACGCATACCATAAAAAGCGCGAGGCGCACTCCTAATGGAGCGCGCCTCGCTTTTCCTGGAATACAGGGCAGACGATTACTGCATACTGTCCTCGTAGGCCTTGATCATCTTCTTGACCATCTGGCCGCCGACGCTGCCGGCCTCGCGGGAGGTCAGGTCGCCGTTATAGCCCTGTTTCAGGTTGACGCCCACCTCGCTGGCCGCCTCCATCTTGAACTTGTTCAGAGCCTCACGGGCATTGGGAACGACAGGCTGATTGCTGTTTTTGTTGTTGGACATTACAATACATCTCCTTCTCATCGTGTCTGTTGTGTTTCCGGCGCTTTCCCTCTTGGGAAGTACCGAGCGTAGTTTTGACGCAGAAAGGAGAAATATGCGTTTTTATGGTGTTCCATATTTTTACACAAATCCATCTCTGAAATCAACTCGGATATAGCCTCTGCACCGCAGTATAGGCACAGGGATAGGGCACCCACCATGTTATCCGTCGGGAAGACAGAGGCCGGGAATATCAGTCCGATTGACATGGTCTTCTTTCGCAGCTTCGAACTCGGCCAACTCCGCAATTTCATCGGAAAGGGTCTGTGTTCCAACGCTGTATTTATCACTAAAAATCAGCGCCTGTCGTAGGACAGGCGCTGACCGTGCATATTCGATTAAAACAGGCGCTCCGGCGCTGCTCAGAAACCGTAGCCCTCGGGCTCGTTGGAGTGCTCGAACACATAGGGGTTCTCGATCTCGCCGGACTCCACCTTCTTCCACCACTCGGCGGCCCTGGCAGGCATACCCAGCCACAGTTCGCGGGTCATGGGCTGCTCCATGTCGCGGGTGGCATAGCGCCAGTCACTGGTGCGGGAGATGTACTTCTCATCCTGCTGGGAGGAGTTCTCGTCGCCCAGATCGCCGGCAGCTACGCGGAGCAGAGAACCGTACTGCTCGGAGACGGTGTGCAGCTTCAGGTCATCCACCAGCAGCTTCTTCAGCGGACGCTTGGCCAGGTTGGACATGATGGTGCGGTTCTCATAAGGCATGGTCTTCCACATACGGGCGATCTCCCAGGCGCGCTCCACGGCCTTGCCCTTGGGCACGACCTCGCTGACCATGCCGTACTTCAGCATATCCTGCGCGGTGAACTGGCGGGAGGTCATCATGTAGTAATTGCCGACCTTGGTGCCCATGTAGTGCTGGCACATCAGGCCCATGCCGTCGCCGGGCACCAGACCGCCCTGTGCGTGAGGCACCTCCATCTTGGTGTCTTCGGTGCAGATGGTCACATCGCACAGCATGGCAGAGTCCCAGTGGAAGCCGGGACCGGGGATGGCGCCGATGGTGGGCACGTCAAGGTCGAACACCATGTTCTTGATGAGGTTGGTGTCGTCAAAATACTGGTGCCGGAAGCGCTGGGTGGGCAGCTCGGAATAAGTCTCCCAACCGTTAGCATCGGACTCGATCATCCAGTTGTCACCGATGTGAGTGAAGATGATGATCTCGTTCTTGAAGTCCAGAGACAGGACGCGGGTCAGCTGAG
>USIZ01000140.1 GCA_900554855.1 uncultured Eubacteriales bacterium
TGATACGCACCTTGACAAATTCCCCCGCGGGCACCAGCCCGGCGGCGGTAAAATACACATGGCCGTCGATATCCACCGAGTCGGCGTAAGAGCGGCCGACAAAACAGCCCATCTCCTCGTCAAACCCCTCACAGAGCACCTCCAGTGTCTCACCCAGGCGGTTCTCGTTCATCTCATCCATGATGCGGGACTGGAGATCCACCACCAGTTCGACCCGGCGCTGAGCAACCTCTGGATCCACCTGATCCGGCATCTCCGCCGCCCTGGTGCCCTCCTCGGGGGAATACTGGAACACACCGGCGCGCTCGATGCGCTGCTTCTCCAGGAACTCACACAGTTCCTCGAACTCCGCCTCGCCCTCGCCGGGCAAACCGCAGATCAAGCTGGTGCGCAGCACCAGACCGGGCAGCCGCTTGCGCAGCTTGGCGAACAGATCCACGATCTGCTGCTTTGTCCCCCGGCGACACATGGCCTTCAGGATCTTGTCGTTGCAATGCTGGATCGGAATGTCCAGATAATTCAGGATCTTGTCATGCTCCGCCATCACGTCGATGAGTTCATCGGTGATCATATCGGGATAGAGGTAGTGGAGCCGGATCCAATGGAAGTCCAGCTTACACAGCTCGCGCAGCAGCTCGGCCAGCATGGGCTTCTTATAAAGATCCACGCCGTAACGGGTGATATCCTGCGCAATGACAATGAGTTCCTTCACCCCAGCGTCGGAGAGCTTCTTCGCCTCCGCCAGCAGAGACTCCATGCTGCGGCTGCGATAATGGCCGCGCAGATAGGGGATAATGCAGAAGGCGCAGTAGTTGTCGCACCCCTCTGCGATCTTCAGGTAGGCGCTCCAGGGCACGGTGGACACCAGCCGCTCACCGTCGTCATAGGTGTGGCTGATATCGCCAAAGCACTCCGGAGACTCGCCTCCCATGACGGCTTCAATGGCGGCGACCACCTCATTATAGCTTCCAGTGCCCAGCATCCCGTCCACTTCAGGCAGCTCGGTACGGATATCCTCCCGATAGCGCTGGGACAGGCAGCCGGCCACCAGGATCTTCTTCAGCTGTCCGGCGTCTTTCAGACGGGCCAGTTCAAGGATATGGTCAATGGCCTCGCTCTTGGCAGAGTCGATAAAGCCGCAGGTGTTCAAAACGCAGACATCCGCGCCCTCCGGGTCAGGGACGATCGTGTGTCCCGCTTCCCGCACCAGCGCGGCCATCTGCTCCGTATTCACCAGATTTTTTGCGCAGCCCAGCGAAATGAAGGCTACTCGATAATTGCTCAAAGGGATTCCTCCTCGATATTTGCGCCATAGCGATTCAATCCCGCCCGGATCTCCTCCCAGCGGAAGCCCCGCCGGAGCAGGGCATCTGCGGCACGCTTCAACTGCTTCGGATCATTTTCATGTCCGCGCATTTTTTGATTCAGGAATGCGGTGATCCGCTCCTCCGGATCGCTCCGCTCTTCCATGGCATCCTCCCAGAATTCCCGGGGAACGCCCCGGCGGTACAGTTCCTGCCGAATGCGCTGAACGCCGTAGCCCCGGCCGGAGTAATGGCGCACGACGCTGCGGGCATAGCCCGCTTCATCCAATGCGCCGATATCCGCCAGCCAGTCGGCGGCGGCCTCGGCATTCTCCGGGGTCTCCCCTTTTTCCGTCAGACGGCGAACCAGCTCTTTCCGGGATAGGGGCCGCTCCCCCAGCATGCGGGCGCCCCGGGCCTTGGCGGAGCTCAGGCTGCCTGCTTTTTGCAGCGCAGCAAGCTCGTCCTCCTCCAGCTCCCGTCCGGAATAGAGCGAAAAAGATGCGACTTCGTTCTCCGTGACCTTCAGCAGCTCCCGTTCGCCCTCAAACCGAATCAGAAACCGGCCCTGAATGTGCTTGGACGGCTCCAGCGCTTCTATTTTCTTCATCAGTCCTCAGATTCCGCAGGATCCGCCGCGGCGTCCTCTTCCGGCTCCTCACTCATGCGGCCGGCGGCCTTGGCGGCAGCCAGCGACTGGCGGGTCATCAGCTTATAGGCGTTTTTGCGGATCTCCGCCTCCAGCTTATCCGCCTCCTCAGGATGCGTGCGGAAATACTCCTTGGCGGCGTCGCGCCCCTGGCCAAGCCGGATATCACCCATGGCGAACCAGGAGCCGGACTTCTGCACCAGATCCAGCTTGACGCCCAGGTCGATGAGCTCGCCCAGCTTGGAGATGCCCTCGCCGTACATAATGTCAAACTCGGCCTCACGGAAGGGCGGAGCCACTTTGTTCTTGACCACCTTGGCCCGGGTGCGGTTGCCGATCATCTCGCCGCCCGCCTTCATGGTCTCCACACGGCGCACGTCGATGCGGACAGAGGCGTAGAACTTCAGCGCCCGACCACCGGTAGTGGTCTCCGGGTTGCCGTACATGACGCCGATCTTCTCGCGGAGCTGGTTGATGAAAATGACAATGCAGTTGGTCTTGGAGATGCAGCCGGCCAGCTTGCGCAGAGCCTGACTCATCAGGCGGGCCTGCACACCCACAAAGCTGTCGCCCATCTCTCCTTCGATCTCGGCACGGGGCACCAGTGCGGCTACAGAGTCCACCACGACCACGTCCAGCGCGCCGGAGCGCACCAGCGCCTCACAGATCTCAAGTCCCTGCTCGCCGGTGTCCGGCTGGGAGATCAGCATGGAGTCGATATCCACGCCCAGCGCCCGGGCGTAATAGGGATCCATGGCGTGCTCGGCGTCGATGTAGGCCACTTCGCCGCCCCGCTTCTGAGCCTCGGCTACAATGTGCAGTGCAAGAGTCGTCTTACCGGAAGACTCAGGGCCATAGATCTCGATGATACGTCCTCGCGGAACGCCGCCGATCCCCAGCGCCAGATCCAGCGAAAGAGAACCGGTGGGGATGGCGTCCACCACCGTCTGTGTATTCTCACCCAGCCGCATGATGGAGCCCTTGCCAAAGTTGCGTTCGATTTGCGCCACGGCAGTCTCCAGAGCTTTTTTCTTGTCGCTGGCCGGTGCAGCCGTCTCCAGCGGGGGCTTTTTAGATGCCATATCGTCTCATCCTTTCCACAGCCGTTTCCGGACGGCTGTGATCCTTATATGATGCTGTTATACTAGCAAAAATGCAGTCCCATTGAACGGACTTTTAATCAAACCGTCCCTCAACGGCACGCCAGATCTGCTGGGTGTCCAGTTTGGTGTCGATGTCGTGGTAACCGGCCAGCGCCATCATCTGCTCCACTGCGTCCGCCTGATCGTAGCCGACCTCGAAGATCATGGTTCCGCCGGGGCGCAGGGCATCCTTCCACTTGGAGGTAATGCTGCGGTAGAAGTCCAGCCCGTCCTCCCCGCCGTCCAGCGCCATGATGGGCTCAAAATCCCGGACGGAGTGGTCAAGGCCCGGAATCTCCCCGGAACGAATATAGGGCGGATTGCAGACGATCACGTCAAAAAGCCCCAGCATGGACGGCGGGGCCTGCATGGCGTCTGCCTGAAGGCACATGACCCGGCTGGTCAGCCCATTGCGCCGGGCATTGGCCCGGGCCACATGGAGGGCATCCTCACTGAGGTCTGCCAGCACCACCCGGGCAGAGGTGACGTGCTTGGCCACCGCAAGACCAATGCAGCCGCTGCCGGTGCACAGATCCAACACCCGGCAGCCGTCGCCGGCCAGCGTGGCCACCTCAATGGCGCGGGTGGCAATGAGTTCCGTGTCTGTGCGAGGAATCAGCACGGAGCGGTTCACATCCAGGTCCAGATCATAGAAGGACCACTCGCCGATGATATAGGCCGCAGGCTCGCCCTCCATGCGCCGCTGAAGCAGCTCCGCAAAGCGCTGCTCCACATCCTCGCCCACATAGAGGCGCAGATCCCGCAGCAGGGTCTGGCGGTCTTTCCCGGCCGCATAGGCCAGCAGTTCCCTGGATTCCAGTTCCGCCGCCTCCACGCCGATATGGCGCAGGATATGGCGTCCGTCCAACAAAAGGTCGTTATAGGTCTTTGGCATAGTTTGATGCCCACTTCTTTCTCTCTGAATCTCTCAAAACCCGGTCTTACCAGGTGTCCTTGCCCTTCTGTTCAGGAATGACCTGCTTCAGGGACTCGATTCCCACCTCGATCATGGAGTCATCCGGCTCAAAGGTGGTGAAATTCTGCAACCACAGGCCGGGAGCCGTGATGATTTTTGTCACGGCGTTGTCATGTCGGCCCACATAGTGATTGATCTCATAGGCAATGCCCACCACCACCGGGATCAGCAGCAGCTGCAGCAGAATGCGCACCAGTGTATTGGGCGGGGTGACGATGGAAAAGAGCACAGAATAGCACAGGATGGCCAGAATGATGACCACGAACAGGAAGCTGGTACCGCAGCGGGGATGGTGGCGCGGCATTTTGCGCACATTCTCCACGGTCAGCTCCAGGCCGCGCTCATAACAGAAGATAGTCTTATGCTCCGCGCCATGGTAGGAAAACACCCGGCGGACGTCCTTCATTTTTGAGATCAAAATCAGGTAGGCCAGGAAGATGGCGATACGGATGATGCCCTCCACCACATTCTGCCCCAGCACATTCATGGGCACAGCCAGTTTGATGAGACTTGTGACCACGGTGGGCAGGAGGAAAAAGAGACCCACG
>USIZ01000141.1 GCA_900554855.1 uncultured Eubacteriales bacterium
CGCGTGCTGAATATTGCCGATATGACGACGGACGGCGCCTTCACGCTGGGCTGTGCCGTGGGGGCCGTGGTAGCCATCGGCGGCCACCCTGTTCTGGCGATCTTTGCCGCCATGGGCGCCGGCATTCTGTCTGGCTTCATCACCGCTCTATTACAGACAAAGCTGGGCGTTGAAAGCCTGCTGGCCGGTATCATCGTCAACACCGGCCTTTACACCATCAATATTCTGGTCATGGGCAAATCCACTCTGAGTCTGAATGACAGCACCACCGTGTTCACCCTGCTCCAGGATCTTCTGAACGGCACTCCGCTCTACTCCCTGCGCAAGCTTATTGTGGCGCTGGCCTTCGTAGCCGTGGTCGTGGTGCTGCTCCTGCTGTTTCTGAGCACCCGGCTGGGTCTGTCCATCCGCGCCACCGGAAACAACCCGGACATGGTGAAGTCCTCCTCCATCAATCCCGCCCTGATGATCACCATCGGCCTGTGCCTGTCCAACGCCATCACCGCACTGGCTGGCTGCCTGATCGGCGAGTACAACAAATCCTGCGATATCAACATGGGCACTGGCATGGTGACCATCGCGCTGGCCAGCCTGATCATCGGCGAGACCCTCTTCGGCAAACGCTCCATCCCCCTGCGAGCGCTGGGCGTGGTCATCGGCTCCTGCCTGTACCGCATCGTGGTGGCCATTGCGCTGCGGTTCGATCTGCCCGCCTCGGCCCTGAAACTGGTCAGTGCCATTATCGTGGCTGTGGCCATCTCCTACCCCACGCTCATGAAGATGGTGGACTTCCAGCAGAAGAAGCTGGCCAGCCAGGGAAAGGATCTTTATCGCATTATGCTCGCAGTGTTTGCAGTGTGCTGCTTGATCTGCGTACTCCTGACCGTCCTGCTCCCCGGCAGTCGGGCGCTGTTTATCCTGCTGGCCGTTCTGCTGGCCATCGGTATCGTCTGGGCCGCTGTGCGGGAGCGCAAGCTGAAGAAAGGCGGTGCGGCAAAATGCTGAAGCTGACAGGTATCTCAAAAACGTTCAACCCCGGCACGGCCAATGAAAAGACTGCGCTAAACCGGCTGAGTCTTGATGTGGCAGACGGTGACTTCATCACCATCATCGGCTCCAACGGTGCGGGCAAGTCCACCCTGTTCAACGCCATCTGCGGCGGATTTTATGTGGATGAAGGCAAGGTTGAACTGGACGGTGAGGACGTCACCTTCCTGCCCGAACACCGGCGCGCCCGCTACATCGGCCACCTGTTTCAGGATCCCATGCGGGGCACCGCGCCAAACATGACCATTGAGGAAAATCTGGCCGTGGCCTACCTCCACACCGCCGCCCACAAGAACGCATTTTTGAGCCGGGTGTCCAAGGCGGACAAGGAATTCTTCCGCGCCCAGCTTGCCCAGCTCCACATGGGGCTGGAAGATCGAATGAAGCAGCCCGTCGGCCTGCTCTCCGGCGGCCAGCGCCAGGCACTGACCCTGCTGATGGCCACACTGGTCACCCCCAAGCTGCTGCTGCTGGACGAACATACCGCCGCGCTGGATCCCGGCACCGCGGAGAAGGTGCTGGAGGTCACAAAAAAAGTCGTGGCCGAGCAGAAGATCACCTGCCTGATGATCACGCACAATATGCATCAGGCACTGGAGCTGGGCAATCGCACGCTGATGATGGATTCCGGCCGCATCGTGCTGGACGTCAGCGGAGAGGAGCGCGGCCGCATGACCGTGGAGGATCTGCTGCAAAAGTTCTCCTCCGGCACAGGAAAGGATCTGGACAACGACCGGATCCTGCTCTCTACCGCAAACGACAAATAATTTTGTCTCATAAAATGCTCTGCACCGGGCCCGGTGCAGAGCATTTTTAATTTCGCGGACATTTTTATTTAATTTGTGCATGACTTGTGTACTATATTTACAGTTATCTCCACTTCTCTGTTGCTTTAAAGCTGTCAAGTTGACAATTCATTGCGAATTCAACACAAAAGGAAACAGAATATTCCCGTCCCGCTTTTGCATAGCTCAGTTCATTTCCTGCGTTCAAAGTTCGCCTATATCTTGTTTTTGTGATTTTTACCAAGTATGGCTGGTTTTCAAAACATTGATTCTTGCATTTTTAACTTGATTTTAGCTCGAAGAATGGTTGACATTTTTCAATACATCTTCTATAATTGTCAACATCAAAAGCAACACAAATGTTTTTGGTAGGAGTACAGGGAGGACGCAATGCTCCCGAAGCTCCATATTTTCATCTGACTGCAATTCGGCTGCGTGCCGAATGGGCATGATATGAAGGAGGAAACAAATATGAAAAAGATCATTGCACTTCTGCTGTCCTGCGCGATGTGCTTTGCCCTGCTGACCGCCTGCGGTAGCAATGGCAGCACCAGCGGCAACAAGGGCGGCAGTGCCGCCGGTGCCAGCGCCAGCGGCTCTTCCGAGAGCAAGCCTGCTGAGGGCGGCTCCTCTGACGGCGGCTTGACCGGCACCCTGAAGCTGGGCGCCATCGGCCCCATCACCGGCGCTGCCGCTACTTATGGCAAGTCCGTTATGGGCGGCGCCAACATCGCCGTTGACGAGATCAACAAGGCCGCCAATGGCTTCTCCATCGAGTTCAATGCTCAGGACGATGAGAACGATGCAGAGAAGAGCGTCAACGCCTACCACAACCTGCAGGACTGGGGCGCTCAGGCCATCGTTGGCTCCGTCACCACCAATCCCTGCATCGCCGTTTCCGCTGAAGCGAACAGCGACCGTATGTTCATGCTGACCCCCTCTGCGTCCTCCACTGACGTGACCAAGGGCAAGGACAACGTGTTCCAGATGTGCTTCACCGACCCCAACCAGGGCATTCTGGCCGCTGACTACATTGCTGAAAACAAGCTGGCTGAGAAGATCGCCATTATCTACAACAACTCTGATGCTTACTCCACCGGCATCTATCAGGCCTTCAAGACCGAGGCCGAGTCCAAGGGTCTGAGCATCGTCAGCGAGACCACCTTCCCCAGCGACGACAACGCTGACTTCTCCGTCCAGCTGCAGGACGCTCAGAAGAGCGGTGCCGACCTGGTGTTCATGCCCATCTACTACACCCCCGCTTCCAACATCCTGAAGCAGGCTAAGACCATGGGCTATGATGCCACTTTCTTCGGCGTGGACGGCATGGACGGCATCCTGGGCGTCGAGGGCTTCGACACCTCCATGGCTGAGGGTCTGATGCTGATGACCCCCTTCGCCGCCAGCGATGACCCCGACTTCTCTTCCACCTTTGAGACCAACGAGGGCTTTGCCCCCACCCAGTTCGCCGCTGACGGCTATGACTGCGTGTACGCCATCTATCAGGCTCTGGAGGCTTATGCCAGCAAAAACGGCGGCCTGAACCTGGACGACATGGAGTATGCCGATCTGTGCGAGATCCTGATTGGCGAGTTCACCGACTCCGGCTTCTCTGTGGACGGTCTGACCGGTAAAAATATGCACTGGTCCGAGAACGGCGAGATCAACAAGGATCCCAAGGTCTATGTGATCAAGGACGGCGCTTATTCCGCTCTGTAATTCAATCCGGCCCCTCTGAACGGAAACCAAATAAAGGGGGCTGCCTGTTCTGCGCGGGCAGCCCCCTTTCGGCTATTTTCAGCTGCCAGTCATCAGAGCGCTGCTGCGCTTGGCGTCCGCTTCCAGCGAAAGGGCGTTTTGATGAGTGGCCGCTGCAAAGCAGCCGGGCATCCCCTCCCCTACCTTTGAAAAAAAGAAATGAGGTGTAACCATATGTTATCCAATCTGATCAACGGCATCAGTCTGGGCAGCGTATACGCTATCATCGCATTGGGCTACACAATGGTTTACGGCATCGCCAAGATGCTGAACTTCGCCCACGGCGATATCATCATGGTGGGCGGCTATGTGGCCTTCTGCACCAACTATTATCTGGGCTGGCACGCCCTGCCCTCTATCCTGCTGGCAGTCATCGTCTGCACCCTGCTGGGCATCATCATTGAGCGGCTGGCATACAAGCCTCTGCGCTCCGCCGGTTCTCTGGCCGTGCTGATCACTGCCATCGGCGTCAGCTACTTTCTGCAGAACGCTGCTCTGCTGATCTGGTCCTCCAACCCCAAGAGCTTCCCCAACATGCTGGGCTCCAAGTCCTTCACCATCGGCTCTGCCACCATCACCAGCACCGCCCTGCTCACCATCGTCGTCTGCGTGGTCATCATGATTGGCCTGACGCTGTTTACCAGCAAGACCAAAATGGGCAAGGCCATGCGGGCCGTCAGCGAGGACAAGGGTGCCGCCCAGCTCATGGGCATCAACGTCAACAGCACCATCTCCATGACCTTCGCCATCGGTTCCGGCCTGGCCGCCATCGCCGGCGTACTGCTGTGCTCCGCCTATCCCACCCTGATGCCCACCACCGGCTCCATGCCCGGCATCAAGGCCTTTACTGCGGCCGTGTTCGGCGGTATCGGCTCCATTCCCGGCGCCATGATCGGCGGTGTTCTGCTGGGTATCATCGAGATTTTTGCCAAGGCTTACATCTCCACCCAGCTGTCTGACGCCATTGTGTTCGCTGTCCTGATCGTCATTCTGATCGTCAAGCCC
>USIZ01000142.1 GCA_900554855.1 uncultured Eubacteriales bacterium
CTTCCGATCTCCGTAGCGGCCCTGATACTCGATGTTGTGGATGGTGAACACACTCTTGGCACGGCCCAGCTGGGGGATGCGGTACTTTTCCTCCAGCAGATAGACGGGCACCAGAGCGGTCTGCCAGTCGTTGCAGTGGATGATGTCCGGTTTGAAGTCGATCTGTCCCGGGGTTTCGATAACGGCACGAGAGAAGTAGGCAAAGCGCTCCGCGTCATCAAAGTGGCCGTAGATACCCTGACGCTTGAAATAGCTTTCATTGTCCACAAAATAGTATGTCACGCCGTTGCGTTCCAGCTGGAACAGGCCGCAGTAGATGCTGCGCCAGGCCAAACGGACATAATAATATTTCACAAAGGTCATCTGGCTGCGCCAATCCTCACCGATCTGCTCATAGAGCGGGAGAATGACGCGCACATCATGGCCCAGCTCTGCCAGAGCAGGGGGCAGGGAACCGGCCACATCGGCCAGACCACCGGTTTTGATGAAGGGGGCCACCTCGGGGGAGGCAAACAGAATTTTCATAGGCTTTGTGTCCTTTCCTTCTGCGCAGCCCGGAACCTGTGCAGACAGATCCCGGGCCGGGAGAGATAGGGTCAGATGATGCTGCCCTTGTCAATGGCCAGCGGATAGCTGGCATGACCGGTCAGTGTGCGGTGTGCCTTGATGGTCACGTCCTTGTCCGCAATGACATGGCGGATCTGCGCGCCTTCCTCAATCACCGTGTCCTGCATGAGCACACAGTTCTTGATCACCGCATTTTTGCCGACGTGGACGCCGCGGAAGATCACGCAGTCCTCCACTGTGCCCTCGATGATGCAGCCGTCGGCCACCAGAGAGTGGACGCACTTGGAGTCGGGGGAGTAGTAAGTGGAGGGATCGCTGCGGTCTTTGGTGCGGATGGGGTGATCTGGATTGAAGATATCGGCGGCCACATCCTCTTGCAAAAGATCCATGCTGCGATTGTAGTAGGAGGCCACCGTGGTCAGTCGGGCCACATAGCCGTCATAGATGTAGGACTGAATGTTCAGTTTGTCCTTCATGCCCAGCAGAACAGCCGTAGTGAAGGAATAGAGATTGTGAGAGGCGCAGTAATCCAGCAGCTCCAGCAGCTTCTTGGTGGAGAGAATGTACACCTTCAGCGACTCGTAGCCCTCGGGGGAGTGGGGGCTGTCCAGCACATCCACGATGCGGCCGGTGTCGTTGATCTTAAAGTAGGTGGACAGCTTGGGATCGCCGGAGAGATTAGTGGTGCAGACTGCGGTAATGTCCGCGCCGCTTTCCAGATGGGACTGGAACACGGCCTCCAGGTCGATGTTGCAGGCCACATCGCCGTCCGCCATGACTACATAATCCTGCTTGATGTCCTCTACATAGCTGTAAACGCCATATAGCGCTTCCATCTTACCGCGGAAGTTGCGTGCCTGGTTTGTGAAGGGGGGCAACACTCTCAGACCGCCGCGCTTACGGGCCAGATCCCAGTCCTTACCGCTGCCCAGATGATCCAACAGCGACTGGCACTTCTCCTGCATGACCACGCCGATGTCTACAATGCCGGCGTTGACCATGTTGGAGAGCATGAAGTCGATCATGCGGTAGCGGCCGCCAAAGGGGATGGAGGCGACAGTGCGGTGACTGGTCAGCTCACGCAGATGGGGATTATCACGATAGGCGAACAGAATGCCGTGCAGCTGAGTGGTCATTCCTCGTCACCACCTTTCGGAGATTCGGTGCACATGGCGCCGTAAGGGATCTCGACGCCGGGCTTTAGCTCGACGCCCTCGGCGACCACGACCACGCCGCGGCTGCCGTCCTTGGTGGGTACGCCCACCTGAGCGGCTACGCCGACGACCGCGTTTTCAGCCACAATGGCGTGATCGACGACCGCGCCGGCCTTGATGACCGTGTTCGGCATAATGACGGAGTCCTTGACGGTAGCGCCCTTTTCCACGGTGACGGAGTGGAACAGCACAGAGTGTTCCACATCGCCGTAGATCTTGCAGCCGTCAGTGACCAGCGAATCGGAGACGATGGCGCTGGCTCCGGTCATGTGCGGAGGCCGGATCGGGTTGCGGGCGAAGATTTGCCATTCCTTGTCGTAGACATTGATGCCGTTGGGGTTGTTGACGTCCAGCATATCCATATTGGCATCCCAGAGCGACTGGATCGTGCCCACGTCCTTCCAGTAGCCCTTGAAGCGGTAGGCAGTCATCTTTTCGCCGTTGGCCAGCATGGCGGGAATAATGTTCTTGCCGAAGTCGTTGGAGGACTCGGGGTCGTTCTCGTCATCGATCAGATACTGGCGCAGCTTGGACCAGGTGAAGATGTAAATGCCCATGGAGGCCAGATTGCTCTTGGGATGAGCGGGCTTCTCCTCAAATTCGTAGATGGTGTCGTTCTCATCCACGTTCATGATGCCGAAGCGGGTGGCCTCCTCCATGGTGACCTCCAGCACAGAGATGGTGGCGGTAGCCTTCTGGGCCTTGTGGTGGGCCAGCATCTGAGCGTAGTCCATCTTATAAATGTGGTCACCGGACAGGATCAGTACATATTCGGGATCATATTCGTCAATGAAGTTGATATTCTGATAGATGGCGTTGGCCGTACCCTTGAACCAGGTGCCCACGTCGCCCTTCTCCACATAGGGGGGCAGAACATGCAGACCGCCGTCGGAACGGTCCAGGTCCCAGGGCTGGCCGTTGCCCAGATAGGAGTTCAGCTTCAGAGGCTGATACTGGGTCAGCACGCCGACCGTGTCAATGCCGGAATTGACGCAGTTGGACAGTGGAAAGTCGATGATGCGGTACTTCCCGCCGAAGGGGACGGCGGGCTTGGCCACATGGCTGGTCAGAGCGTACAGGCGCGATCCCTGTCCGCCGGCCAGCAGCATGGCAACCATTTCCTTTTTCATATTGAAAAATCACCTCTCGCACATTTTATGCAGAAACGGGGGACAGGCTCTCTCAGGCCGGTCATCCGTGTTTTGCCGGTTTCTTCTTGGCAGCGGGGCGCTTGCCCTTTGCGGGCGCATCAGCTTTTTTCTTGCGTACCGGATTCTTACGGCTGCACCGCAGGATCACGCCGCTCAACGGGGGCAGATCCACCTGCAACGACTGGTCAAAGCCGTGGCAGGGGATCGGTTTGGTCTTGAGGGGAGCGTGATCGCCCCGGCCCTGCCCGCCGAAGTCCTCGTCGTCGGAGTTCAGCAGAGTCTCATAGGTGCCCGCCGTGGGAACGCCGATGCAGTAGCCCTTTCGGTCAATGGGGGAGAAGTTCACCGCAACGAGCAGCGTGTTCTTCTTGCGATCCTTGCGCAGGTAGATCAGTGTGTTGCCGGTGGCGTCGTCCGGTTCCACCCATTGGAAGCCGTCCCAGCTGTCATCCAGCTCCCACAGCTCACTGCGGGAGAGATACAGGGCATTCAGCGCCTTGAAGTAGGCCTGATGTTTTCGGTGCTCCGGGTACTCCATCAGGTGCCAGTCCAGCGAGTATTCGTAGTGCCACTCGTTGAACTGCCCGATCTCAGTGCCCATGATGTTGAGCTTTTTGCCGGGCATAGTCATCATGTAGACGTAGAAGGCGCGGACGCCGGCGAACTTGGCCTCATTGTCGCCGGGCATTTTGCCCAGCATGCTGCCCTTCATGTGTACCACTTCATCGTGGCTGATGGGCAGAATGAAGTTTTCACTGAAGGCGTAGACCAGCGGGAAGGTCAGATCCCGGTGATTGAACTGACGGAAGTAGGGATCCATCTTCTGATAATGGAGCGCGTCGTTCATCCAGCCCATATTCCACTTGAAGTTGAAGCCCAGCGCAGTGTCGCTCTGTTCCAGCGGGCCGGTGACGTGCTCCCAGGAGGTGGACTCCTCGGCGACCATCAGCACATCCGGGTGCCAATTGAATACCAGACTATTGAGCTGGCGCAGGAAGGCAACGGCCTCCAGATTTTCATGCCCGCCGTACTGGTTGGGGATCCAGTTTCCGGCGGTGCGGCCGTAGTCCAGATAGAGCATGGAGGCCACGGCATCCACCCGCAGACCGTCAATGTGGTATTCATTGAGCCAGTACATGGCGGAGGAGAACAGAAAGCTCTTCACTTCATTGCGTCCGTAGTCAAACACCCGGGTGCCCCACTCTAGGTGCTCGCCCTTGCGCATATCGGCGTACGCATAGCAGGGTGTGCCGTCAAATTCATAGAGGCCAAAGGCGTCCTTCGGAAAATGGGAGGGCACCCAGTCCAGAATCACGCCAATGCCCGCCTGATGAAGCTGATCCACCAGATACATGAAGTCGTGGGGCGTACCGTAGCGGGAGGTGGGAGCATAATAGCCGGTCACCTGATAGCCCCAGGAGCCGTCAAAGGGGTGCTCTGCGATCCCCATAAGCTCCACATGGGTATAGCCCATATGCTTTACATAGTCTGCAAGGGCCTTGGCTGCCTCCCTGTATGTATAGCAGTTGTCCCGCTCCGGACGGATGGTTTTTCGCCAGGACCCCAGATGCACCTCGTAGATTGCGAGGG
>USIZ01000143.1 GCA_900554855.1 uncultured Eubacteriales bacterium
GGTGCAAAACGGGAAATGCGCAACACTCTGGAGCCGGTCGTCCGAGCGCCCCTTTAACAGGGCAGGTAGGGCGGCACGTCATCTCCGCGTTAAGGGGAGTTTGAGCGGCGGCTCCAATGAGGGGGGCGCTAAGCGGGTGGTACCGCGGAATTGTTTTGTTATTCCGTCCCGGACTGTATCGAAGCGATACGGTCCGGGGCTTTTTTTATCTTTCCTAAATTGAGAATCAATACTATTTTTGAAGCAAAGGATGTGACTGAGATGGAATTCATGACTGGAACACAGCAGAAAACGCTGAGCGCCGCTGATCTCAAAGGGGGCTCTTTCCTCAATCAGACGGTCTGTGTTCATGGCGCAGTCCACGCCATTCGAGCCATGGGCGCCATCGAATTTGTGACTCTGCGCCTGCGGGACGGCGCGCTCCAGTGCGTGGTGGACGAAGCCCACGAGCAGCTGCTGGAGGGTGTGCGCCAAGAGTGCGCGGTGGTCGTCACCGGCACGCTGGCCGCCGACGAGCGGGCCCCCATGGGGGTGGAGCTCCATCTGGAGAAGCTGGAAGTGCTCTCCAGTCCGAAGGAGCCCGTTGCAGTGCCCATCGACAAATACAAGATGCACCTGAACCTGGACACCGAGCTGCCGCTGCGCCCCGTGGCGCTGCGCAACCTGCGCAAGCGCGCGGTGTTCAAAATTCAGGAGGCCGTGGGCCGGGCCTTCCGGGACGAGATGCTCGCACAGGGCTGCACCGAGATCCACACCCCCAAGATCGTCCACGCCGGAGCCGAGGGTGGCAGCAACATCTTCCGCATGGAATACTTCGGCAAGAAGGCGTTTTTGACCCAGTCCCCCCAGTTCTACAAGCAGATGATGGTGGGCGTTTTTGAGCGGGTATTCGAGGTGGCCCCGGTGTTCCGGGCGGAGAAGCACAACACCACCCGCCACCTGAACGAGTATATCTCCATGGATATGGAGATGGGCTATATCGACTCCTTCACCGACCTGATGCAGGCGGAGACCGCCTTCCTCCAGCGTATGGTGCGCCTGCTGGAGACGGAGTATGCCGATGACCTGAAGCGGCTGGGGGTGGAACTGCCCCGGGTGGATGAGATCCCAACCGTCCGCTTTGACGAGGCCAAGCGGCTGGTCAGCGAGGCCTATGACCGCCCCATCCGCGACCCCTACGACCTGGAGCCGGAGGAGGAGCACAACATCGGCCGCTACTTCAAGGAGAAGTACGGTGCGGATTTCGTCTTTGTCACCCACTACCCCTCCAAGAAGCGCCCCTTCTACGCCATGGATGACCCGGAGAATCCGAAGTACACGCTGTCCTTTGACCTGCTGTTCCGCGGCCTTGAGGTCACCACCGGCGGCCAGCGTATCCACGACTATGACCAGCAGGTGCAGAAAATGCTGGATCGGGGGATGCACCCGGAGGAGTTTGAAAGCTACCTTATGATCCACAAGCACGGTATGCCGCCCCACGGCGGCCTGGGTATCGGTCTGGAACGGCTCACTGCCCAGCTTTGCGGACTGGACAACGTCAGATATGCCAGCCTGTTTCCGAGAGACCTGCACCGGATGGAGCCGTAAGAGAAATTCTCGGAAAGGCCGGTGAAGCCTTCCCCTTGAGGGGAAGGTGGTGAGCAAAGAGAACCGGATGAGGTGGCGACGAAAGGAAAACAATCCTAAAACCTGCCCCCCTCATCAGTCACGGCGCCCCCTGGGGGAAGCCTTTGGTGGGCGTCGGAATTGCGTGAAACATCGAGCATTGGTAAGCATTGGTATTTGGAAAGGAAGAACAACATGGAAATCACAAAGGAAATGGTGGACTACGTTTCCACCCTGTCCCGATTGAAATTGGATGAAGCAGCAAAAGAGAAAATGCAGGGCGAGCTTCAGCAGATCATCGCCTATATGGACGTGCTGAACACACTGGACACCGAGGGCGTGGAGCCCATGAGCCATGTGTTCCCGGTGAAGAACGTGCTGCGGGAGGACGAAGTGAAGCCCTCCACGCCCCGGGAGGCCCTGCTGCGCAACGCGCCGGTGCCCGATGAAGAGGCGTTTCTGGTGCCCAAGGCTGTGGAATAAGGAGGGAGAACGACATGAGCTTATTTGATCTGACCGCCATCCAGCTGGGCGCGGCCATCCGGGCCGGAGAGGTGAGCGCCCGGGACGCGGCCAAGGCGTCGCTGGACGCCATTGCCGCCCGTCAGGGCGAGAACAACGCCTTCATTACCGTGCTGGCCGAACAGGCCATGGCACAGGCCAAAGCATTGGACGAGGACAAGGAGAAGCTGGCCGCCGGTCCGCTGGCCGGTGTACCCGCCGGCGTGAAGGACAACATCTGCACGCTGGACGTCAAGACCTCCTGCGCCTCCAAGATCCTGGGCGAGTTTGCGCCGCCCTATGACGCCACGGTCATGGAAAAGTTCCGCGCCGCAGGCGGCGTGATGGTGGGTAAGCTGAACATGGACGAGTTCGCCATGGGCTCCACTACCGAGACCAGCTTTTGCGGCCCTGCCCGCAACCCGTGGGATCTGGAGCGGGTGCCCGGCGGTTCTTCAGGCGGCGCGGCCGCCGCTGTGGCGGCAGGGGAGTGCTGGTACGCGCTGGGCAGCGATACCGGCGGCTCTATCCGCCAGCCCGCCTCCTACTGCGGCGTCACCGGCATGAAGCCCACCTATGGCACCGTCTCCCGCTACGGCCTCATCGCTTACGCCTCCTCCCTTGACCAGATCGGCCCGCTGGCCCGCACCGCCGAGGACTGCGCGGCCGTGCTGGATCTGCTTCAGGGCCGGGACGAGCGGGACGGCACCAGCCTGGACTTCGACGCCGGACACCTGCTGGAGCGGCTGAGTACTGATCTGACCGGCATGAAGATCGGCATTCCGGTGGACTGCTTCGGCGACGGCCTGGATTCCGACGTGCGGGAAAAGGTGTTGGCCGTGGCTGAGGTGCTCAAGGGGCGCGGGGCACAGGTGGAGGAGTGCAAGCTGCCCATCATGGAGTACGTCGTGCCCACCTATTATATCATCGCCGCCGCTGAGGCCAGCTCCAACCTGTCCCGCTTCGACGGCGTGAAATACGGCTGGAGGGCCGGAGACTACGAGGATCTGACCGACCTCTACTGCAAGACCCGCACCGAGGGCTTTGGCCGGGAGGTGCAGCGGCGCATCCTGCTGGGCACCTTCGTGCTGTCCACCGGCTACTATGACGCCTATTATAAGAAAGCTTTGCAGGTCAAGGCCGTCATCAAGCAGGCCTTTGACGAGGCCTTCCGGAAGTATGATCTGCTGCTGACCCCGGTGGCCCCCACCACCGCCCCCAAACTGGGGGAGAGTCTGGGCGATCCGCTCCAGATGTATCTGAGCGACATTTACACCGTGTCCGTCAACCTGGCCGGCCTGCCCGCCATCTCCGTGCCCTGTGGCTTTGACCGCAAGGGAATGCCCGTGGGCGCCCAGCTCATCGGCGCGCCTCTGATGGAGCAGAAGGTGCTCAACGCCGCCCACGCCTTCCAGCAGGACACCGACTACCATACCAAGCGCCCGGAAGCAAAGGAGGAGAAGTGACATGACTTGGGAAACTGTGATCGGCCTGGAGACCCATGTGGAGCTGGCCACCAGGACGAAGATCTTCTGCTCCTGCACCACTGCCTTCGGCGGCGCGCCCAACACCCACTGCTGCCCGGTGTGCACCGGTATGCCCGGCACGCTGCCCGTTATGAACAAGGCGGTCATGCGCTACGCGGCCAAGGCCGGACTGGCGCTGAACTGTGACATCACCCGCTACCACAAGTTCGACCGCAAGAACTACTTCTATCCCGATCTGCCAAAGGCCTACCAGATCTCTCAGCTCTATCTGCCCATTGCCACCAACGGCAAGGTGCCCATCCGGCTGCCCGGAGGCGAGGAGAAGATCATCCGCATCCACGAGATGCACATGGAGGAGGACGCCGGCAAGCTGGTGCACGACCCGTGGATCGACCAGACCCGGGCGGACTACAACCGCTGCGGCGTGCCGCTGATCGAGATCGTCACCGAGCCGGACTTCCGCACCGCCGAGGAGGTCATCGCCTATCTGGAGAAGCTGAAATCCACGCTGGAGTATCTGGGCGTGTCCGACTGCAAGATGCAGGAGGGCTCCCTTCGCTGCGACGTGAACCTCTCCGTCCGCCCCGCCGGGAGCACGGAGCTGGGCACCCGCACCGAGATGAAGAACATCAACTCCTTCAAGGCCATTGCCCGGGCCATCGCCTATGAGACCCGGCGGCAGATCGAGCGCATCGAGGAGGGCAAGCGGATCGTTCAGGAGACCCGGCGCTGGGACGACAACAAGGACGCCACCTTTTCCATGCGCAGCAAGGAGAGCGCCCAGGACTATCGCTATTTCCCCGAGCCGGACATCCCGCCCCTGGAGCTGTCGGAGGAGTTTTTGCAGAGCCTGCGGGCCCAGCAGC
>USIZ01000144.1 GCA_900554855.1 uncultured Eubacteriales bacterium
CATCAGTCGCCTACGGCGACAGCTTCCCCCCGAGGGGAAGCCTTTCGGAAACCACTGCTCTTCCACAAACCCCAATTTGCACCTCCAAGCTTTATGGCTCCCCCCGCTTTTAACGCTTAAAAGTCCCGCATTGACCGATTCCCCTCTTTTTGCTACAATCAGACTACTGTGATAAAGAGAGAGGGGTTTCTGTTTGGAGAAACGTGAGACATTTTCATCCCGGCTGGGCTTTTTGCTGATCTCTGCCGGGTGTGCCATCGGCCTCGGCAATGTATGGCGCTTTCCTTATATCGTCGGTCAGTACGGCGGCGGCGCATTTGTACTGATTTATCTGGCATTTCTGGTGCTGCTGGGTCTGCCGGTCATGGTCATGGAGTTTTCTGTGGGCCGGGCCAGCAAAAAGGGACTCGCCCGTTCCTTTCACGTGCTGGAACCCAAGGGCACGAAGTGGCATATTTACAGCTGGTTCGGGCTGGCGGGCAACTATCTGCTGATGATGTTTTACACGGTGATCGCCGGTTGGCTGCTGCTCTACTGCGTCAAGATGGCCCGCGGCGATTTCGTCGGGCTGGACGCCGCCGGTGTGAACGGTGAGTTCGGCTCCCTGATGGGTCAGCCGGGCAGCATGACGCTGTTCATGGCCATTGTGGTCGTCGTCTGCATGGGCGTGTGCTCGCTGGGACTTCAGAATGGCGTGGAGAAGATCACCAAGGTCATGATGATCTGCCTGCTGGCGGTGCTGGTGGTGCTGGTGGTGCGAGCGCTGACGCTCCCCGGCGCGGCGGAGGGTCTGAAATTCTACCTGAAGCCCGACCTGAACAATCTGATGTACGATGCCAACGGCAATTTTGTGCTGGGGCAGGCGGTCTACGCCGCCATGGGACAGGCATTCTTCACCTTCTCCCTCGGCATCGGTGCGCTGGCCATTTTCGGCAGCTACATCGGCAAGGAGCACCGGCTGGCCAGTGAGGCGGTACGCATCGGCGTGCTGGACACCTTCGTGGCACTGATGAGCGGCCTCATCATCTTCCCCGCCTGCTTCTCCTTCGGGGTCTCCCCGGACTCCGGCCCCAATCTGATCTTCGTCACCCTGCCCAACATCTTCAACGAGATGGCGCTGGGCCGCCTGTGGGGCACCCTGTTCTTCGTGTTCCTGACCTTTGCCGCCCTGTCTACCGTCATTGCCGTGTTTGAGAATATCATCACCTTCGGCATGGATCGCTGGGGCTGGAGCCGCAGAAAGGCCGTCGCCGCCAATCTGATCGGCATCCTGCTGCTGAGTATGCCCTGCATTCTGGGCTTTAGCCTGTGGAGCAGCGTGCAGCCGCTCGGCCCGGGCAGCAGCATCATGGATCTGGAGGACTTCCTGATCTCCGACAATATCCTGCCCCTCGGCTCGCTGGTCTACCTGCTGTTCTGCGTGTCCCGCAAGGGCTGGGGCTGGAAGAACTTCACGGAAGAGGCCAACACCGGCGCAGGCCTGCGCTTCCCGGAAAAGGTGCGCTTCTATGTCACCTGGATCCTGCCCTTTATTATGGTGCTCATTTTTATTGTGGGCTATTGGAACCGCTTCGGCTCCGCCATTATGGGGCTGTTCCGCTAATAGAGAATAGGAATGGACAACCGCAGCGGCTTACTCCGCTGCGGTTGCTTTTGTTATGCCCGTTTAGAGAACTGTGACTGAATCGGGGCTTGCAAGTTTGCATAACGCGTGCGAAAGGCTGCCCCCCCTCAAATGTAACATTTTTATGAATCCCCTTGCATTTCATAGCCGAATGACTATAATAGGATTAGCACTCAAGAGAAATGAGTGCTAATCCTTTTCGTATTCAAACTATCTTTTCATATAGGAGGCTGTTTCTTATGGCAAAGAAGCAATTCAAAGCGGAGAGCAGACGTCTGCTCGACCTGATGATCAATTCGATCTACACCCACAAGGAGATCTTCCTGCGCGAGATCCTGTCCAACGCCAGCGATGCAGAGGACAAGCTGGCCTACCGGGCGCTGACGGATGACAGCGTGGGCATGAACCGCTCCGATTTTAAGATCATCCTCACCCCGGACAAGGTGGCCCACACGCTGACCGTCAGCGATAACGGCATCGGCATGACGAAGGACGAGCTGGACAGCAATCTGGGCACCATCTGCAAATCCGGTTCTCTCCAGTTCAAGGAAGGTCTGAAGGAGGAGGACGCCGTCAAGGCGGAGGACATCGACGTGATCGGCCAGTTCGGCGTGGGCTTCTACTCTGCCTTTATGGTAGCCGACGAGGTCACCGTCATCACCAAGCCCTTCGGCAGCGACGTGGCCTACAAGTGGCACTCCACCGGTCTGGACGGCTACTCCATCACCGAGTGCGACAAGGCCGGCGTGGGCACCGATGTGATCCTGCACATCAAGCCGGACACCGAGGACGAGAAGTACGAGGAGTATCTGGAGGAGTACCGCATCCAGTCTCTCGTGAAAAAATACAGTGACTATATCCACTACCCCATTGAAATGCTGCTGCACAAGTCCCGCCAGAAGCCCCGTCCCGAGGACGCCGGCGACGACTACAAGCCCGAGTGGGAGGATTACACCGAGTGGGCGACCCTGAACTCCATGGTGCCCATCTGGCAGAAGCGCAAGGACGAGGTCACCGAGGAGGAGTACGCCAACTTCTATCAGGACAAGTTCGATGACTACGAGGCCCCGCTGGACACCATCAAGGTGAGCGCCGAGGGCACCGTCAGCTATGAAGCTCTGCTGTTCATCCCCGCCAAGACCCCCTATGATTTCTACACCCGGGAGTATGAGAAGGGGCTGCAGCTCTACTCCTCCGGCGTGCTCATCATGGACAAGTGCGCCGACCTGCTGCCCGATTACCTGCGCTTTGTCAAGGGCGTTGTGGACACCCCCGACGTCAGCCTGAACATCAGCCGCGAAATGCTCCAGCAGACCCGTGAACTGAAGGTCATCGCCAAGAATCTGGACAAGAAGGTGCGCGGCGCACTGGAGAACATGCTCAAGGACGATCGGGAGAAGTACGAGAAGTTCTGGAAGGCCTTTGGCACCCAGATGAAGTACGGCGTTGTGGGCAACTACGGCATGGACAAGGACAACCTGAAGGATCTGCTGCTGTTCACCTCCTCCGCTGCGGAGAAGGGCACCTCCCTGAAGGAATATGTCTCCCGTATGCCCGAGGAGCAGAAGTATATCTACTACGCCTGCGGCGAGGACGCCCAGAAGCTGAGCAAGCTGCCCCAGGCTGAGCGCATTCTGGACGCGGGCTATGAAATTCTGTACCTCACCGAGGATGTGGATGAGTTCTGCATGCAGGTGCTGGCCACCTACGACGAAAAGCCCATCAAGAGCATCAACGCAGAGGACGCCCTGCCCGAGACCGACGAGGAGAAGAAGGCCGCCGAGGAGAAGGCCGAAGCCGGCAAGGCCGTGCTGGACTTCCTGAAGGAGACGCTGGGCGACAGGATCAAGGAGGCCCGCATCTCCAAGATCCTGAAGAGCCACCCCGTCTGCATGGTGGCCGACGGCCCCATGTCTCTGGAGATGGAGAAGTACCTCAAAAAGCAGAATGCCGACATGGAGGGCATCAAGGCCGAGCGCGTGCTGGAGGTCAACCCCGACTCCCCCGCCTATGCCGCATTGCAGAAGGCCATGGAGAGCGACCCGGAGAAGGCCAAGAAGTATGCCGAGCTGCTCTATTGCCAGGCTCTGCTGATCGCCGACCTGCCGCTGGAGGATCCCAGCGCCTACACCGATCTGGTGTGCAGCCTGATGGATTGACCCGGCTTCCAACACAAAACCGCGCCGCCCCCGGATGCGCAATGCATCCGGGGGCAGTTTTTAAATTGGGGGTTTGTAGGTTTGCAACGCACCCTCGAAAGCCTTCCCCTTGAGGGGAAGGTGGTGAGCGAAGCGAACCGGATGAGGTGGCGACAAGAGGAGAGCTGGCCTAAACCTGCCCCCTCATCAGTCACGGCTCCGCCGTGCCAGCTTCCCCCCAGGGTGGAAGCCTTTGGCAATCCCTACAACCCCCGATTTCTCCCCCGGTTGCGCAATAGTTGGTGGCGCAACCGGGGGGGCATCTGCTATACTTGAGCCAGAAAGGAGGCATGATCCATGGCTGTTTCAATGTTTGTCCTCATCATCAACCTGTTTCTTCTGGCGCTCGTGCTGGCAGCGGCGGTCTATCTCTTTCTGCTCCTCGTCCGGGCGCTTCGGAAGTACATCGGCTCCAAGCCCGTCCGGGAGGAGAAAGCTCAGGCCGCCCGCTCGCTGGGGGAGATGCTGAAGGAACGCCGGACGGCGGCGAAGATGACGCAGGAATTTGTGGCGGAGACCATCGGCGTCAGCCGTCAGGCCGTCTCCAAGTGGGAGAGCGGAGTTTCCCATAGTTAAAGATACCACACCAAATATGATGAACCCACGCTTATAC
>USIZ01000145.1 GCA_900554855.1 uncultured Eubacteriales bacterium
TGACTGGAGTTCAGACGTGTGCTCTTCCGATCTCCTGGATCAGGTTGGCAGTTTTGCGGCCAACGCCGGGCAGCTTGAGCAGATCTTCCATTCGAGAGGGCACCTTGCCGCCGTAGTCCCGGAGCAGCATCTGAGCGCAGCCCACCAGATCCCGGCTTTTGCCGTTGAAGAAGCCGCAGGAGTGGATGTATTTGGCGACCTCGGCCGGATCGGCCTCGGCAAAGGCCTCCAGTGTGGGAAAGCGCTCAAACAGCGCGGGAGTTACCTTGTTGACCCGCTCATCGGTGCATTGGGCGGACAGGCGCACGGCAAACAGCAGTTCATAGTCCTTGTCGTATTGCAGCGAGCACAGCGCATCTGGGTAAAGCTGTTTCAGCGCATTGACAATGGAGCGTACATCTTCTTCTCGTTTCATAGCATAGACCTCACCGATAAGATTGCCTTCATCATATCATAGAATCGGCAGGGATGCATCTAAAATTCGAGAAAATAGTTGTATGCATCGGATGGGTTTGGTATAATTACGGGCATATGGGAATGAAATTCCTTTATCAATCTTCCCCCGAATGGAGTGTATTTGCTATGGTGCAGGAAATGATGGACTTCCTCTCCGCTGCCGATCCTGAGGTTGGTGCAGCAGTCTGCAAGGAATATGAGCGTCAGAATCGCAATATTGAGCTGATCGCCTCTGAAAATGTTGTCAGTCCCGCCGTATTGGTGGCTGCCGGAAGCGTACTGACCAATAAGTATGCGGAGGGCTACCCCGGAAAGCGGTACTATGGCGGCTGTGAGTATGTGGACATTGTGGAGGAGATCGCCCGGGATCGTGCCAAGGAGCTGTTTGGCGCAAAGTTTGCCAATGTTCAGCCTCATTCCGGCGCACAGGCCAACTATGCGGTCTATCAGGCGCTGTGCAAGCTGGGTGACACCGTCATGGGCATGAACCTGGATCAGGGTGGACATCTGACCCATGGCTCTCCAGTCAACTTCTCCGGCAAGCACTATCATATGGTCGCCTATGGTGTTGATCCGGTGACCCACCGCATCGACTACGATCAGGTGCGGGAGCTGGCCCACAAGCACAAGCCCAAGATGATCATTGCCGGCGCTTCCGCCTATCCCCGCATCATTGACTTCAAAGCCTTTGCGGATATCGCCCATGAGGTGGGCGCCTATCTGATGGTGGATATGGCGCACATTGCCGGCCTGGTCGCTGCCGGTCTGCATCCCTCTCCTGTGCCCTATGCGGATGTGGTGACTACCACCACGCACAAGACTCTGCGTGGCCCCCGCGGCGGCATGATCCTCTGCAATGACGAGACCATTGCCAAGAAGATCAATTCCGCAATTTTCCCCGGCTCTCAGGGCGGCCCTCTGATGCACATCATCGCCGCCAAGGCGGTGGCATTGGGCGAGGCGCTTCGACCGGAATTCAAGGTCTATCAGCAGCGTATTCTGGACAATGCACAGGCTATGGCCGGTGCGATTCTGGAGGGCGGCCTGGATCTGGTCAGCGGCGGTACCGACAACCACCTGATGCTGGTGGATCTGCGTCCGGCGCACCTGACCGGCAAGGAGATGGAGAAGCGTCTGGACGATGTGTTCATTACCGCCAATAAGAACACCATTCCCAATGACCCGGAGAAGCCTTTCGTCACCAGCGGTCTGCGCCTCGGCACCCCGGCGGCAACCAGCCGCGGTCTGAATGAGGAGGACTTCCGACTGGTGGGTCGTCTGATCTGCGAGACGGCTCAGCACTATGACACCAAGGCGGACGAGATCCGTTCGCAGGTCGTGGCTCTGACAGAAAAGTATCCCCTTTATCGCTGAAATAAAATATGTTAAAATAGGACTGCCGCGAATGCGGCAGTCCTATTTTAGATTACAGGCGGTGAGCGAGATGGAATATCGTCCTTTGGCCGATGACATTCGGCCCCAGACGTTGGATGAGGTGGTAGGTCAATCGCATATTCTCGGCGAGCACGGTATGCTCCGCCGCATTATAGAAAGTGGGAATATCCCGAATATGGTCTTTTACGGCCCCTCCGGCACGGGCAAGACTACGGTGGCCAACATCATTGCCCAGCGCACTCACCGTACCCTGCACCGGCTGAATGCCACAACGGCGGGCATCTCTGATATCCGAGAGGTCATCTCCGATGTGGACACCCTGATGGCCCCAAATGGTGTTCTGCTCTATCTGGATGAGATCCAGTACTTTAATAAAAAGCAGCAGCAGTCTTTGCTGGAGTTTATGGAGAATGGCAAGATCACGCTGATTGCATCTACCACGGAGAATCCATACTTCTATGTGTTCAACGCAGTGCTCTCCCGGGCCACCGTGTTTGAGTTCAAGCCAGTCACGCCGGAAGAGGTCTCCGGGGCAGTCCGCCGGGCGGTCAATATTCTCGCTGAGCGTCGGGGCATCCCGGTGCAGGTGGAGGATGGCGTTGTGGAGACGCTGTCTTCTGCCTGCGGCGGCGATGTGCGCAAATCCATCAATGCGGTGGAATTGCTGTTTTCCGCAGCCACAGAGCGGGACGGAAAACTCGTCCTGACAGCGCAGGATGCGCAGCTGGTCGGCCAGCGCAGCGCCATGCGCTACGACCGGGACGGGGACGGACATTACGACATTCTGTCTGCGCTCCAGAAATCCATCCGGGGTTCCGATCCGGATGCGGCGCTTCACTATCTGGCCCGCCTGCTGACGGCGGGAGATCTGATCTCTGCCTGCCGCCGCATCATGGTCATTGCGTCGGAAGATGTGGGGCTGGCTTATCCACAGGCCGTCTCTGTTGTGAAGTCCTGCGTAGATGCCGCCAATATGCTGGGTCTGCCGGAAGCCCGTATCCCGCTGGCAGAGGCGGTGATCCTGCTGGCCACAGCGCCAAAGTCCAATTCCGCCATCTGCGGGATCGACGCAGCTATGGCCGATGTCCGCGCAGGCAAGCTGGGGGATATCCCGGCCCATCTGAAGGACAGTCACTATTCCGGCGCACAGAAACTGGGACGGGGGCTGACCTATCAGTATCCCCATTCCTTCCCGCATCATTATGTGGCGCAGCAGTATCTGCCTGATGCGTTGGAGGGGCGACATTACTACGAATACGGCGACAACAAGACAGAGCAGACCGCCCGGGCTTATTGGGAGCGGATCAAATCGGAGTCGTAGTCCCAGTCTGCCGCGTTTTCCGGCTCAGGCGGATAGGGAAAGGGCGTGTATTCCACGCCTTTCTCCAGCGTGCCGAGGATGTTTAACTTGATCTTGTGGCGTTGGGGCTGAATGGATTTGATGTAAACGGTGACCCGCTGGTTTTCCTCAATGCCGGAACAGCGCTCCGCCAATCCGGTCAGATTTGGTGTCAACTCCACAAAGACGCCATAATCCTGAATGCCTCGGACAAGTCCGGTGACTGTCTCGCCCGGGGCAAATTTTCGGGCGTTTTCTGCCCAGGTACCCAGCAGCTCCCGATGGGAGAGCAGGATATGGCCGGTGACGGCGTCGTAGCCCAGCAGCACTGCGCGGATCTCCTGTCCGGGATAGAAGCGGCATCTCGGGTGCGGAATGCGGGAGACGGAGATCCGGTCGATCGGGATCATGGAGATCAGTCCGCAGCCGATGTCCACAAAGGCGCCAAAGCTCTCCAGCCGGGTCACGGTGGCATTCAGAATGGCGCCGCGGGAGAGCGAGCGCAGATGGTTCAATGCGCTGCGCTGGGCGGCGCGGCGGGACAGCAGCGGCGTGAGTCTGCCGTCGTTTGCCTCCAGTCCGATGACCTGAAAGCTGACAGGCTTGCCCACCCGGGCCAGCACCGCGATCTCCCGCAGCGTGCCCTCGCGCAGGCCAAGTGCGGTCTCGTCCCGAGGAATCACGCCCTGCCAATGGCCCAGCCGGACGTGCAGATTTTTCTCACTGTCGCATCGCTCGGCCACCGCCTCAATGACGGTTTTCTGATGCATGGCTTCCGCCAGTGAATCAATGCTTTCCACCCACAGTCTGTTCTCGGCGCGCTGAATGAGCCTGCCCTCGGGTAAGTAATCGGTCATAGGGGATACCTCCTGCCTGATTGTGTTAGTTCATCTTATGCGCGCAGTTGGGATAGTTTCGGCTTGACAATCAAAATTTCGTGTGTTACTGTATTAGCACACTAAAGTAGAGGAGCGGTACCATGGATGTCCGTGTCGGCGATATTCTGGAAATGAAAAAGGCCCATCCCTGCGGCAGTAAGCGGTGGGAGGTCAAGCGCATCGGTATGGACTTCCGGCTGATCTGTCAGGGGTGCGGCCATGAGCTGATGATTCCCCGTGGCAAGATCGAAAAAAATATCCGCAAGATCATCCGAGAAGAGGAAGCGCAATGAAAGAATTCTGGAGCGACCGCATTCGGTCGCTGACGCCTTACACCCCCGGCGAACAGCCGAA
>USIZ01000146.1 GCA_900554855.1 uncultured Eubacteriales bacterium
GGGCCCCCAGCGGAATAAGCAGATTGCCCACGCCGCAGCCCAGATCACACACCCGGTCTCCCTTTTTGACGTCCGCAAATTCCACAAGGGCCAGCGCGTCCCGGGTCAACTGAAACTCCTCCGGGGACTGGAGCAGTGTCAGTCCGCCGATCTGTTCCTCCGCAATGACCACGCTGAGCTCCCTCCCCGCAAAGAATATCAGTTTATTCTAGCATACTTCGGCGGAAAAGGCTATTGTTTCCTTGCGCTGTGCCGCCCCGCGGAATCTGGTCCCCGCTCAGTTTTACAGAATTCGGCCCCGCAGGGGCCGAAAAAATTCAAATAAAGAAAAGAGATGGAATTCACTTCCATCTCTTTTCACTTCTCAGGCCGGACGAGGCGACTTTTGCTTCGCAATCGAGCCCCGTCCGGCCTACAATTTTCTCTTTTGAAGAAGGCCCCGCCTTCTTCAAAAGAAATTAGTCGTCCCAGTCCCAGTTGGAGTCGTTCTGCACCGGCGCATACTCGCCGGGGCGGCTGACGATCTCCGTATTGGGGTCATCCAGATTATAGACGATCACGGCAGTGCCGATCTCCACCGCATCATAGATCTTGGCCACCTGATCCTCCGGAGTGTTGATGCAGCCGTGACTGCCCCGGGTCAGGTAGATCTGGCCGCCGTACTCACTGCGCCAACCGTCGGCATCGTGGATGCCCACATTGCCGTTGAAGGGCATCCAGTAGTTCACCGGGCTGGAATAGCCCATGGTATCGATCGTGCCCAGCGTGGCGTTGCGCTTCTTGGCGTCAATGGCCCAGACGCTGCCGTAGGGCGTGGCACTGCCCTCCCGGTTGGGATTGCCGGTGACCACCGGGGTCTCCACGATGCACTGGCCGTCCTTGTAGCACCACATCATCTGGTCGGAGATGCTGACCTCCACATAGGTACCGCCAATGTCGTCGATGCCCATATTCTTGGCCTTGTACTGCCACTTGGCCTCCATATTCTTGGTCTCGCCCGCTTTGACGGCCTCGATGATCTCATCCGTGGTATCGCCCCGAGCCATGCACCAGCCGTAATCGCCGCCGGGCAGGGTGATCTTGGTGCCGTTGTGGGTTGTGATGGTGTGCTTCAGGCCGAAGGTGTCCACCTTGTAGGCCATCCTGGTCTTGACGAAATTGAACACCAGATCATAGTTCAGATCCATATTGCCGTTTTCGTCCGCCGCGATCCAGGTGCGGATCACCGAGGCATCGATCTTCACGATGCGGTCATCGCCAAAGTCAAAGGTGAGGTTGGCCTTCAGATAGCCGTTCAGCTGATCTGCCGTAACCTGAAGCGCGGCGGTATCCACCGCCTCTGGGGCCAGATACAGTCCCTGCGCCTCCAGATTGATGGTGCTCTCACCGGTGTTGATGGCGGTCAAAATGGCGGATACTGCCGCCTCCGTGTTCAGCTGGTTGCCCTCGACGGCCTCCTGCACCACGAACTCCGTCCCGTTGTCCACAATGCCGGCGTTCTGCACCGGCGTGTAATTGCGGAAGCAGCTCAGCCCCCGCACCGCCTGCTCCGCCTTGGCGGAGTCGGAGGTGCTGTCAGTGGCGGCGGTCAGTTCGTCTGTACGGAACTGGTCAAAGAACCACTTGTAGGGGTTGTACTTGGAGAGCAGACGATCCACATCGCCGTTATCCACATAGGTCAGGCCGATCTCCTCACCGGAGATGGTCTCGGTGGTACCGCCCCGCTCCTCGATGGTCAGCGTGTAGTTCTCCACCTCGTCGGCCAGCTCGTTCTTGGCCCGCTGGGCGGTCATGCCGCTGACATCCACGCCGTTGATGTAGGTCTTGTCCGGGAAGCGGCCCTTGTGATGACTCGCCATAACGCAATAGGCCAGCGTCAGGCCGATCAGAATCACGACCACGACGGCCACGATCAGAATGATGAGCGTTCTCTTCTGAGAACGGGTTTCGTTATCCATAGCTTCCTCCATTGGTCTGCTGATAGAAATCCTATTGTACTTGTCTATTATAATGACATCCCCCATCAGCGTCAAATGAAATCCGATTAAGAAAAAGTTTCAAAGAACTACAAAAATATCGCCGGAGCAGCTTGATCTGCTCCGGCGATATCTAAACTTGAACTTATTCGGCCTGAAGCGCCTTGGCTTCCTCAATCGCCTTGGCCTGGGCTGCCGGGGGGCAGTCCTCATAGCGAACGAAGTGGAAGGTAAAGGTGCCGCGGCTCTGGGTCATGGCCCGCAGGTCGATGGCATAGCTGGTCATCTCCGCCATGGGGACCTCGGCCTCGATGACCTGTTCGCCGGTATCGGTGGGGGACATACCCGTCACACGGCCACGGCGCTTGTTGATGTCGCCCATGACGTCGCCCATATAGCTGTCAGGCACAATGACCTTCAGCTCACCCACCGGCTCCAGCATGACCGGATTGGCCTCAGGCAGAGCGGCCTTGTAGGCCAGCTGAGCCGCAGTCTTGAAGGCGATCTCGGAGGAGTCCACCGGATGATAGGAGCCATCATACAGAACGGCCTTCAGGTTCACCACGGGATAGCCCGCCAGTACGCCGTGTCTGCAAGCCTCACGCAGGCCCTTCTCCACGGCGGGGAAGAAGTTCTTGGGTACGCTGCCGCCGAACACTTCCTCCTCAAAGACCATATCCTCGCTGTCGCAGGGTTCAAAGCGGATCCAAACGTCGCCGAACTGACCGCTGCCACCGGTCTGCTTCTTGTGGCGGCCCTGCTTGGAGACGGTCTTGCGGATCTTCTCGCGGTAGGCCACTCTGGGCTCCTGCAGCACAGCGTCCACGCCGAAGCGGCTCTTCAGCTTGCTGACCAGCACGTCCAGCTGGACGTCGCCGGCGCCGGTGAGCACCATCTGGTGGGTCTCGGCATTGTTGGTGATGGAGAAGGAGGGATCCTCCTCATTCAGCCGCAGCAGACCTGCGGCGACCTTATCCTCCTGCCCGCGGGTCTTGGGGGCAATGGCCTTGGCATAGTTGGGCTCCGCAAAGGGCACGCCCTCAAACTTGATAACGTGACGGCCATCGCAGAGGGTATCGCCGGTCTTGACCTTATCCATCTTCGCAATGGCGCCGATGTCGCCGCAGGTCAGCTCCTTGACCTCGACGGCCTTCTTGCCGCGCATCACATAGAGCCGACCCAGCTTCTCGGTATTGCCCGTGGTGACGTCCACCAACGCCAGATCGGGCGTCAGCGTGCCGGAATACACCTTCACATAGGAATACTTGCCATACTGGTCTGCGGTGGTCTTGAACACCAGCGCGGCAGGCATGGCGCCGGGGGCGGTGACGAACTCACTGGGCTCACCCTCGGCATCGGTGACGATCTGAGTGGGGGCCTCGGTGGGATTGGGGGCCATGTCGATGATGGCGTTGATGAGGGCCATGGTACCCATGCCGGTCAGGGCGCTGCCGCAGAGGACGGGGACCATGGTGCCGTCCTTGACGCCCTTGCGCAGACCCTGCATGATCTCGGCATAGCTGAAGCTCTCGCCGCTGAAGAATTTCTCCATGAATTCATCGCTGGTCTCAGCCACGGACTCCATCAGCGCCTCGTACTGCTCCTCGACCACAGCGACCTTGTCCTCGGGAACGGGGATCTCCTGCCGCTGGCCGTCCACCAGCGTATAGGCGCGCTTGTTCAGAATATCCACAATGCCGGTGACGTGCTTGGCGTCGTCCCAGATGGGGATAACCAGCGGGGCAATGGTGCGGCCGAAGTGCTCACGCAGGGTGGCAAATGCGCCGTTGAAATCGCCATTGTCCTCGTCCATCTTGGAGATGTAAATAAAGCGGGGCAGCTTGTGCTCGTTCAGATATTTCCAGGCCCGCTCCGTACCGACGCTCAGACCGCTCTTGGCATCGCAGACGATGATGCCCAGCTCGGCCACCCGGAGGGCCTCCTGCACATCGCCGGAGAAGTCGTAGTTACCCGGCGTATCCAGCACGTTGATCTTACAGCCGTTGTACTCCACAGGGGCGACGGCGGTAGAGATCGTGATCTGACGCTTGATCTCCTCTGCGTCATAGTCACACACCGTGTTGCCATCGGCGGTGCGGCCCTGACGATCCAGAGCGCCGGTCAGATAGAGCATACTCTCCACAAGGGAGGTCTTGCCGTTGCCGCCGTGACCCAGCAGGGCGACGTTACGGATATTTTGCACGGAATAACTCATGGTTGCTTCTCTCCTTACTTTTATGTCGGTTCATGGCGAATTAAACAAGCTCCGCTTGATTTTTTCATCCATCATTAGGCACATTATACATCATGCTTTCCCGGAATACAAGACATTATTTTCATTTTTTCACAAACAAGCTTGCTTTAATCTCTTTGTTTTTTGGCAATTCGCTCAAATCCTCTGGGATCTGGCGCTTGTCTCCCCCGTCTATTCATGGTAAAA
>USIZ01000147.1 GCA_900554855.1 uncultured Eubacteriales bacterium
CACGACGCTCTTCCGATCTCATACGGTCAATGGCAAATTTGTCGTTGTTCTCACACAGGGAGCCGACCACATCATACTTGTGGTCACAGGGAGCGTTTTCCTTGCCCATGACGGTGATATGGTGGTAGGCGCCGTACATGGCCGGACGCATCAGGTTGGCGGCGCAGGCGTCCACCCCGATATACTCCTTATAGGTGTGCTTGGCGTGGATGGCCCGGGTGACCAGATGACCGTGAGCGGCCAGCATATAGCGGCCCATCTCGGTGCAGATGGCCACATCGCCCATACCGGCGGGCACAAGGATCTCCTCGTACTTTTTACGCACACCCTCGCCAATGGCGAAGATGTCGTTCTCCGGCTGTTCCGGGCGGTAGGGCACACCCACGCCGCCGGACAGGTTGATAAAACGGATATCTGCGCCGGTCTCCCGCTTCAGCTCCACCGCCAGCTCAAAGAGCTGACCGGCCAGTGCGGGATAGTAGTCATTGGAAATCGTGTTGGACGCCAGGAAGGAGTGGATGCCAAACCGCCGGGCACCTTTGGCCTTCAGCAGCTTGAAGCCCTCAAAGATCTGCTCCCGGGTAAAGCCATACTTGGAGTCGCCGGGATTGTCCATAACCTGAAATCCCTCTTTGCTCTCGCCCAGCTGAAATACGCCGCCGGGATTGAAGCGGCAGGAGATGGTCTCAGGAATGTGACCGATGGTCTTTTCCAGAAAATCAATGTGGGTGAAATCGTCCAGATTGATGGTGGCCCCCAGTTCATCCGCCAGCACAAACTCCTCTGCCGGGGTGTCATTGGATGAGAACATGATCATCTCACCGCCAAAGCCGCAGCGGTCGCTCATCATGAGCTCCGTCAGCGAGGAGCAGTCCACGCCGCAGCCCTCCTCCTTCAGAATCTTCAGGATGCGGGGGGTGGGGGTGGCCTTCACGGCAAAATACTCCCGGAAGCCCTGATTCCAGCTGAATGCCTTGTATACATTCCGAGCCGTCTCGCGGATGCCCGCCTCATCATAGATATGAAAGGGCGTCGGATAGTCCTTGCAGATCTGCTCCAACTGATCCCGGGTGACAAACGGTGTCTTGCTCATATTCTCTCCTGCTTCCTGATTGGGCCTTCCATGTCGCCCGTCTTTTTCTTTCAACTGTATTATCATACCGAATTTCGACCCGCTTGGCAAGAAAAACCGCTGGGATGGTCCAAGTTTTTCGCAATCCATCAATTTCATGCAGTAAAGTGCCTGTTTTTCCGTCAAAATGCAGTTTTTGATTTTTACTCTTGCATTTTTAAAGAATTCCAGCTATACTAGCTCCAACAAGTTCACCACCGCGCAGGTTCCGGTCAAGGAATTTGCGCACTCTGGAGAAGCCCGTCTGCACGGGTGCCGAAGGTGTAACGCAGCACTCCCCCCTGCTGCGGATCTCTCAGGCCAAAGGACAGAGTGATTTATCTGCACAGCTGTCGCGTGGATCAAAGGCGATCCCCTTTCGGGGCTTCCTGCGTCCAGCCGGCGGCTTTTTTCATTCATCCGCATCCTATGGGCAAACCCGCCGAGAGACCCGGTTTGCCCTTTTGTTTTCCGGCGGCGGCTTGGTCTTACTTTTCGATGCAAGGAGAGAGCAATATGACATTTTTAGACATTCTCGAAACCATTGACGGCTGGGTCTGGGGCCCGGTCATGCTGGTCATCCTGGTGGGCACCGGCATTTTCCTCACCGTGCGCACCAAGTTCCTGCCCTGGCGCAACCTGGGCTACGCCATCAAGAGCACGCTCTCCAAAGAGGCTCGCACCACCCGGCGGGGCACCGGCGACGTCTCCCCCTTCGCCTGCCTGTGTACGGCGCTGGCTGCCACCATCGGCACCGGCAACATTGCCGGTGTGGCCTCCGCGCTGGCCGTCGGCGGTCCCGGCGCATTGGTGTGGATGTGGATCTCCGCCGCCTTCGGTATCTCCAGCAAATTCACGGAGTGTTCTCTGGCCGTGAAATACCGGGTCCAGAACGACAGGGGCGAAATGCTGGGCGGCCCCATGGTAACTGCGGAATACGGCATTCCCGCCGTCTATGGCAGCAAGTTCAAGGGCTTCGGCAAGGTGCTGGGCGTGCTGTTCGCCCTGTTTGCCGTGGTCGCCTCCTTCGGCATCGGCAACCTGACCCAGGGCAACTCCATTGCCGACGCCTTTCACAACATCTGCGGCGCACCCATGTGGATCGTGGGCGTCATCGTCGGACTTGCCACGCTGGTGATCGTGGTGGGTGGCCTGAAGTCCATCTCCAAGGTCTCCTCCGTCATCGTGCCCATCATGGCGATCTTCTATTTTGTGGGCGCACTGGTGGTCATTATCTGCCATATCACCGCGGTTCCCGCCGCCATCGTCGATATGTTCCGCATGGCCTTCTCCGTCAAGGCGGTGGGCGGCGGTGTGGCCGGCAGTGTGGTGGCCAGTATGGCCCAGGCCATGAGCAAGGGCGTGGCCCGGGGCTGCTTCTCCAATGAGGCCGGCATGGGCTCCGCCGCCATCACCGCCTCCGCCGCCACCACCGACAACCACATCCGTCAGGGCTATATCAACTCCACCGGCACCTTCTGGGACACCTTTGTGGTCTGCTCCGTCACCGGCCTGGCCATTCTGACCTCCGGCGTCATGAGTCAGGTCAACGATCCCGACACCGGCGAGGTCGCCCTCCAGGGCGCCTCCCTCACCATCGCCGCGTTCCGCTCCACGCTCGGCCCTGTGGGCGCGTGGCTGGTGGCCATCGCACTGGCTCTGTTCGCCTTCTCCACCATTCTCGGCTGGGAGTACCACGGCGAGAAGGCGCTGGAATACCTGACCCGCTCCACCAGGGCCACCATGGTCTACCGGGTGCTGTTCTCTGTCATCGCCTTTGTGGGCTGTGTCTCCGCCTTTGAGGTCGCGTGGGACATCTCCGACATCCTGAACGCCCTGATGGTCGTGCCCAACGCCATCATCATGTGGATGCTGGTGGGCCCGCTGGTCAAGGATATGGACGCCTTCCAGCAGATCAAGCATTCTGAGAAGAATGCCGCAAAATAAGCTTTCCTCTCTTTTCTCTTTTTCCTTCTCCCCGCTCCCATCGGAGCGGGGAACTTTTTTCTCCAAAATCAAAAAAAGATTGACACAAACCAATTCAATATGGTACTTTATGCGTAGATAGTAAATATTTTGCAATTTCATATAGAAAGCGAGGTCAGACTCATGTTCCGATTCAGAAAACTGCTCTCCCTCACGACCGCCCTGCTCCTGCTGTGCGCCCTGCTCACCGGCTGCGGCCAGAAAAAGGACGTGACCGAGCTGAAAAGCGGCACCGGCACTGCGTCCATCTCCGACGTGGCCGTGACCGACGGCCAACTCACCGCAGCGATCACCGTGTCCGACCTGTCCTTCGCCTTTCTCAATGATGAAGCGTGCAGTGACCTCGCCGTCTGGAAGGTGTTCCGCCCCTATCTGGAATTCTCCGACGGCTCCACCGTCCGCCTGGCCACATCGGGCGGCGGCATGCGGTATACCGAGGACGCAGACGGCAATCCCACCGAGGTGACGATCACCCTCAGCGTAGACGACTATATTCAGCCAAAACTGGACGCTGGCCTCTGCCAGCCGCTGAAGATCTACATCGGCTTTTTTGAAGAACCCTTTGTACTCTATCCCTTGAGCAACACATAATTTCTGTGTGCACCCGGAGACCGGGTGCACACTTTCCTTTATCCGGGGCATTTGATATAATAAGGAAAAACATTCAAGGAGTTTGTCCCCATGAAACCATTTCTTCTGGTCGCGCTGGGCGGCGGAGCAGGCGCGGTCTGCCGCTATGCGCTGACGCTGCTGCCCATCAGCGGCCGCTTCCCCTTTGCCACACTGATCGCCAACGCACTCGGTGCCCTCATCATCGGTTTTCTGGCCGGATGCGCCATCCAGCTGGACAGTTTTCCCGCCAACCTGAACCTGCTGTTGAAAACCGGCTTCTGCGGCGGCTTCACCACTTTTTCCACCTTTAGTCTGGAGACGGTCACCCTCTGGCAGCAGCACCGGTTCTGGACCGCGGGCGGCAATGCGATGCTAAGTCTCGCAGTATGCTTTGCCGGCGTCACCGCCGGGCAGGCGTTGGCTGGAGCAATCTTCCGCCGCTGATCGGGAAAAGAAAAAAATCCGGTTGTACTGGAAGGTCGAAAATGATATAATTTTATAGATATGAAATGATGTCAAACTGGAAAGACCAGCTATAAAAAGTCAATAGCAAAAAGTGAAAAAGAGAAAGGAAAGA
>USIZ01000148.1 GCA_900554855.1 uncultured Eubacteriales bacterium
CCCTCCGTTCTCGGAAGATACACCACCTTACAATATTCATTCAGATAATCAAATTTTCCAGCCCAATCAGAACCCACCGTGAAAATATCCACATCGTACCTACGAATATCATCAATTTTCTGACCCTCGTATTCTTCCACGATGATCTTATCCGCAAGTCCTGTGGCACGTACAGCCTCAATACGCTCCATCAAGGACTGCTGTACATTGATTTTTCCACGGGTCTTGTCGAAGTCGTCTGCGGTTATACCGACGATCAGATAGTCCCCCAGTGCCTTGGCCCGCTTGAGCAGGCGAATGTGGCCATAGTGCAGCAGATCGTAGGTTCCGTAAGTAATTACAGTCGTCATTTGTCTGGCCCCGTATTTTATAACAGGCCGCGCCGCAGCATATCCTGCATGGCGGCGACGAGTGTTGTGTTGTCATTCGCAGTCAGCGCACCGATATGGCCGACCCGGAAGATGCGGTCAGCCAGTGCGCCGCCGTTGGGGCAGACCCAGATACCGTACTCGTCCTTCAGATGAGTAAATACGCTGTAAGCGGAGACATTGCGCGGATGCAGCGGAGTCACCGCATTGGACATGGATTCAGAGACGATCTCAAAGGGCAGATCCCTGATCTTTGCGCGAAAATCGGCGGCCAGTGCGGAAATGCGCCGGGTTTCAGCTGCGACTCCGCCGTTTGCGTCGATCTCCTTCAGGCGGGCGTTGATCTGAAGCAGCGTTCCGACGGCGGGCGTGAACGGCGTCTGCCCCCGTTCCCCGTTTTTGAGTGCGGAGTTCAGATCCAGATACATACATTTAATCTTTCGCCCTTCCAGACGCGCAACGGCCTTGGCGGAAAGCACCAGAACCGAGACGCCCGGCGGGCAGGCCAGCGCCTTTTGAGAGCCGGTCAGCATGACCTGAACGTCCCACGCCTTCATATCGAATTCATCCGCAAGGAACGAACTGATGGCGTCCACGACGAGAAACAGGCCGTTTTCCCGGCAGAAGCGGGAGATCAGCTCCATATTGTAGTGTACGCCGGTGGAGGTTTCGTGTACATTGACCAGGAACCCGGTAAAGCCCCTGCCTGCATAAGGAGCAAGGTGATCGGCGGTCAGTGCCCTGCCGGTCTCAAGGCGGATTTCTTCGTGCGGAATTTCATGGAGCTGGCAGAGGTCCGCAAAACGCTGCCCGAAGCTGCCGCCGTTGACGACCAGCACTTTATCGTGCCGGTCAAACAGATTCATGACGGCCGCTTCCATGGCGGCCGTGCCGGAACCGGTCAGAAAGACCGTTCTGGCATCGTCGCCGGCCTTGGCAAATTTTTTCATAAGCTGTTCATTTTCCAGCATAACAGCGGAAAATTCCGGGGTACGGAAATAGGGAACCTGTTCCGCGCCGATGGCGCGCACGCGGTCAGAGGACTGTACAGGTCCAACAGTAAAATTCAGCATTTTTCCTCCTTATCTGTGACAATCATGATACAAACAATAGATTTTACACAAATTTATTGATATTTATAATATCACTATACGGTAATAAGCACAAGTGATAAACGAAAAACTCACGAGGAGACTTTTCTTGTGGAAAACGCGATTTAGTTATGCTATAATATTTAACATTGCATCAGAGAGGTTTAACATTGCGTCAGAAACGGGACCGTTTCTGCGTGGATATGAAAGATATGGGAGTGGGAGTATGAGCAAATTTTACGCCCCGGAAATGCTGAAGCGCGTTCAGAATGAAGAAATGGGCATTTTAAAGGACTTTATTACCGTCTGCGAAGAAAATGATCTGCGCTATTTTGCTATCGCCGGTACGGGTATTGGTGCCGTCCGGCATGGCGGCTTTATCCCGTGGGATGATGATATTGACGTAGCCATGCCCAGAGCTGATTTCGAAAAGGCAATGGCCATCATTGAGGAAAAGTATTCAGACAAGTATTACATTTTAAATGGTGCGCACGATTCGCGTTATCCGCTGATGACGACCCGGCTCTGTATTCGGAATACCCGGTTTGTGGAAGAGGCGGTCAAGGATGTGGACTGCCCCTTCGGTATTTTTCTGGATCTGTATGCTTATGATAATCTGGCTGACGGGAAGTTTGCCTATCACCGGCAGGTGTGGACGGCGTGGTTCTGGAGTAAGCTGCTGATCCTGCGCAGCGTGCCCCATCCCTATATCGGCCTGACGGGCTGGAAATACTCTGTGGCGCAGGGGATCTGTGCGTTTGTACATGGAGCCATGAAGGTGCTGCATATTTCCCCCAGCTGGCTGTACCGTCGGTGTCTGCACCAGTGCAGGAAGTATGAGAATGTTGAAACTAAGCGGATGGGTTATCCCTGCGATACGGATCCGAACTGGAATACCGTGCTGAAAGAGGATATCTATCCGGTGCAGGAGTACAAGTTTGAGGACATTATGCTGAAGTTCCCGCATAATCTGGACGCAATGCTGCGCAACTTCTACGGCGACTATATGGTCATGCCGCCGGAGGACAAGCGTAAGACCCATTACCCGCATATTCTGGACTTTGGCGACGGGATCAACGTGGCCGAGTAAAAATAAAAGCGCCGTATGAGAGACTTTCCTCATACGGCGCTTTCACTTATTTCTGCGCTGCGGGTTGGTTGAAGTGTGTGTTCAGTATCAGAAGCAGAGCGATCAGCAGGATCAACGCATTGACGCCCATGGCGATGTAGATCACATAGTTGACACCACTCATGCCAAAGGTCCGGATCAGTGGGCGTGAGAGCGCGAGGGTCAGCACTGCGGCTGCGGCGTTGGCGACCAGAAGTACCTTCAACTTACGGGTAATGGTGAGCAGAGCTCCAAAAAAGTAGGACAGTGCGATCAGCAGCGTGGTGAGAAGCACCGGGATAAGCAGAGAAGAATACTCGGCAATTTCGCCTCCGAAGAGCAAATTGAGCCCCCAATGGCCCAACAGTGCGGCACCGGCCAGAATCGCGGCGAATACGGCGGCCAGAAGAGAGAGAATTTTTACAAGCAGACTGAAATATGCCTTTTTGTTCTTTTCAATATAATTTCGAGTGAATACGGTGATGGTCGGGGTGTAGAGCCAGGTAGCGGCGGATTGCACAATGGTGGCCGGAGTGGCGATCGAGGCATAGATCCCCAGCGTGTAATTACCATACAGGCTCTCCAGCGCGGTGCGGGGAATCGAGACAACTGCGGTTTGAAGCAGTGAGTTGCACATCAGCGGCACACACTCCACCAGCAGCAGGGCGGAGCATTTAAGAGAGAAATGCAGCTTGAAGCCTGTCAGGCGGCGGGCGGCAGGCCAGTCGAAGAGGAACAGCACCGCCAGTGAAAACAGTGCGATCCCCAGGATAGCCAGCGGCAGCTGATGTGTGATGCGCAGAATGGCAGAGAAGCCGCCCAGAAGCAGGATGCCGCGCACCACAAAGGAAATACAGGTGTAGTCCATGCGGTCTGCCTTTTGCTCGATCGCTTGAAAGGTATCGATGAGCGCCTCACAGGCGCGGAACAGCATATAAATAAGGATACAGGCCATCTGCGTGCCGGAATAGTGGCGGTTGGGGAGAATGACCGCACTGCACAGCAGAATGGAGAAGAGGCAGGTCATAATGCGGGTGGTGATATAGTCGGAGGTGCTGTGCTTGTTGTGATAGTCAGAAACCTGAAATTCCCGCATGCCAAAGGCAGCCAGCGTATAGAAAATGTTGGTAATGGACATGGCCAGCGACAGATCACCGCCATCCTCCACGGAGCCGATGCGGATGACCAGCACTGTAATGAGCCATTGACAGCCCAGATAAAAGAGCGATCCAATGGAATTCAGCAGTGCATTCTGCCCAACAGATAGTTTCTTTTCCATATATTTAAATGTTCTCCTTAAGCCGTATCGCTGGAAATCGTGCGTTCTATTCTAGCATACTCCGGCGGAAAAAGCCACCTGCACAGATGAAAATCTGCCGGAACGGGGGTCTGACCTTTTCGAGCGGAAGGTTTTGTGCTATACTAAACACCAAATTGAGTTTTGCGAGGGATATCGTACTATGAACGAAAAGGAAATCGGTGAGCTGCGCCGCCGGCTGCGGCCGGATAAGAGTAATATCAACTACATCTATGGATGTTATGTCAATGAACGCAAGGAGATCATCTCCCAGTTCAAGGAGTCGTTGACCATGATGGGAGAACAGGACGGTGAAAAGTTCCTGTCGCTGTTCCGCAAGGTCATGACCGGATCCATTGGCCGCAATCTGTTGGATCTGAGCTTTCGCACCCAGCAGGTGGTGGA
>USIZ01000149.1 GCA_900554855.1 uncultured Eubacteriales bacterium
CTGTGCGGCGATCTGCTCCGCCAGTTCCTGCAGGTAGAGCCAGCGCTCCGTCTTGGCTTCCAGCTGCTCTTCCAGCTTCGTCTTCTCTCCCATCAGCTCCTCCAGCCTGACGTAATCGGTGGCGGCAGCTTCCATCTGCTGCTCGATCCCGGCGATCTGAGTTTCCAGCGCGGCAATATCATCCTCAATGGTGTCATACTCCCGCTGCTCGCCATAGGTGAATTTCTTCTTAGGGGCGTTCGTCTGCACAGCGGACTTCTTCTGCGGTGGAGCGCTCCTGGCCGTGCTCTCCGGCTTTTCAGCCTCCTCCCGTTTATCCAGATAATCGGCATAGTTGCCGGAGTAGATCCGCACTTCTCCATCTCCCCGCACCTCAAAGATGGAATCAGCCATCTTATCGAGGAAATAGCGGTCATGGGAGACTGCCAGCACTACGCCGGGGAAGGTCTGAAGGTAGTCCTCCAGAATGGTCAGGGTGGTGATATCCAGATCGTTGGTGGGCTCATCCAGAAACAGCACGTTAGGCTCCCCCATCAGGATGCGCAGCAGATAGAGGCGCCGACGCTCGCCGCCGGAAAGGCGGCCGATCTCGCTGTGCTGGAGGGCTCCGTCGAACAGAAAACGCTCCATGAGCTGGGAGACCGTGAAGGTGCCGTCGCCGGTATGCAGTTTTTCACCGCCCTCAGCCACGAAGTCATATGCCTTCTGACGGGGATCCATCTCCCGGCCCTCCTGCGTGAAATAGCCGATACGGACCGTGGAACCGATGGTCACGCTGCCGGAGGTGGGCCGGAGCCGTCCGGCGGCCAGATTGAGCAGGGTGCTCTTACCGGCGCCGTTGCGGCCTACGATGCCGATGCGGTCGGTACGCTTGACGTGGTAAGTAAAGTCATCAATGACCGTTTTCTCCCCAAAGGTGCAGCCGACGTGATCCAGCTCAATGATCTGCTTCCCCAGCCGACTCATGCCGGCAGAGATCTGCACCTGCTGTTCCAGCGTCGGGGCGTCCTGCGCCTTCAGATCGTTATAGCGCTGGATGCGCTCCTTGCTCTTGGTGCCCCGGGCCCGGGCACCCCGCATGATCCACTGAGCCTCCACCCGCAGGACGGACTGACGCTTGCGCTCAGTGGCCTGCGCCATCTCCAGCCGCTGGGCTTTCAGCTCCAGATACTTGGAGTAGTTGGCCTCATAGGAATAGGTCGCGCCATGGGTCAGCTCGGTGATCTTTGTCACTACGCGCTCCAGAAAATAGCGGTCATGGGTCACCAGGATCACACCACCCCGGAAGCGGCGCAAAGTGTCCTCCAGCCAGGCAACCATCTCGCTGTCCAGATGGTTGGTAGGCTCGTCCAGGATCAGCACATCCGCCGGATGCACCAGCGCCCCAGCCAGCGCCACCCGTTTACGCTGACCGCCGGACAGCGTGCTGATCTTGGCATCAAAGTCTGCAATCCCCAGCCTGGTCAGCATAGTCTTGGCTTCATACTCCTTCAGCGCCCGAAACTCCGGCGGAAAGTGCAGAAAGATCTGCTCCAGTACGGTGGCATCCTCGGTCATATCCGGGTTCTGAGGCAGGTAGGAGACCTGAATGTTGGGATCCCGGGCCAGAGTTCCCTCATCCGGCTCCTCTGCCCCGGCCAGGATTTTGAGCAGGGTGCTCTTGCCCGTGCCGTTGACGCCGATAATGCCGATCTTCTGCCCCTCGTCCAGATAGAGTGAGACGTCGTGAAGCAGCTGTTTTGTTCCGTAATTTTTCGAGATGTGCTCCGCAGACAACAGCATGGGCCATCCCTCCTGACATAAAATTCTAACTTAAATATTATACTGAGATTCGTGCTGAATTTCAATGAAAATCAAAGTAGCGGACATGTGATTCCAATACAGCTCCCCGGCTCTGAGCCAGCTCCTCCACCGTGACCAATTCATAGCCCTGTTCGATCAATACGGGCACAAGACGCTCCACAGCCTCTGCCGTGGAGGGATAGAGATCGTGCATCAGGATAATATCGCCATCCTGTACCGAATCGAGCACCTCTGCACAGACCGCGTCCGCATTCTGGCTCTCCCAGTCCCGGGTGTCCACCGACCAGAGGATCATGGGATAGTCGATCGCTTTTCGCACCGTATCGTTGACGGCACCGCCCACCGGGCGTGAGAGCGTTGGCACTATGCCAGACGCCTGCGACACGGCATCCGCAGTGGCGCTCAGCTGAGTACGGATCTCCTCTTCTGACAGCTGCGTCATCAGGCATCGGTGATCCCATGTGTGCACGCCGATCTGACAGCCCAGTTCCGCCGCACGGCGCACGGTCGGAGCGCAGCCCGACACCCGGTCGCCCTCCACAAAAAAGGTTGCACGACTGTCCGAACATTCCAGCACATCTAAAATGCGGCCGGTTACCGGCGAATAAGGGCCGTCGTCAAAGGTCAGCGCCACCATCGGGCGCTGGGCCGCCTGCTCCGCCGCTCGGGCTGACAGCGCCAAAAACGCGGAACAACACAGGATCACCGACAGAAGCAGTACACGCCGCAGTCCAAAATTCTTCATTTCACTGCACCTCCACTCAAAATTAGGATGGCAGGATCGCTTCATTTTTTTCTGGAAATTTCAAGCAAAAAGAACGGCCCATTTGAACTGGGCCGTTCAGCTTTGCTCGATCAGTTTTAATTTCTGCACACGGGTCAACTGCTTGATCTCATACTCCCGCCGCAAAGCGGCGGATTTGTCCGCACAGGCCTCCTGATACACCAGCTCCACCGGCAGACGGGCACGGGTGTACTTCGCGCCCTTTCCCGCATTGTGCACCTTTGTGCGCCGAACCGGGTCATCGGTATAACCGGTATAGAGCGTACCGTCAGCACACCGGAGCAGGTATACATAAAAACTCACATATCCCACCCCAGCTCTCTGAACTCATTCGGAAACGGTGCGGTCCACACCATCTGCTCATGCAGAAACGGATGCATCAGGCGGACACGCCACGAGTGTAAGGCAGGTCTGGAAAGCATTGGATCACCGCCATATTGGACATCGCCCAGCAATGGGCACCCGATGGATGCCATATGAACACGGATCTGGTGGGTGCGCCCAGTGTGCAGACGCAACTGCACCAAGGCTCCATCCGGCCTGCTCTGCAAGGTGACATAATCCGTTTTTGCAGTTTTCCCCGCCGGATCGGTCCGATAGCAGTTCAATGCTCCGGGTACAGGGGCAATGGGCGTGTCCACCGTCCCCTTCGGCGGCCGGGGTGCGCAGGACAGCAGGGCGAGATAATCACGCTGAAATTCATCTGTGTGGAGCAGGTTTTGAAGTGCCTCGTGGGACTCTGCCCGCTTGGCGCACAGCATCAGGCCTGAGGTACCCTTATCCAGCCGATTTACCGGGCGGAACACCAGCTCTTCCCCCCGCTGCCGGTAGTATCCGGCTAAACGGTTGCCCAGCGTGTCCGCGTAGTGACCGGGCCCTGGGTGCACCGGCAGGCCGGCAGGCTTATTGACCGCCAGCAGCCATTCGTCCTCATAGATGATATCCACCGCTCCGGGGGCACTCTCCAGGCAGTTCTCCTCCAACTCCGGCAGGCGCAGCTCCAGATGCTGCCCCAGACGCACCCGCTGGGCAGTATTGATGCGTACACCATCCAGCAGAATGCCGTCCGGCCGGAATTTTGCCCGCTTGATCCGGGTGGTGGACAGGCCAAGACTGCGGCGGAGCACCTGCTCCGCCGTCCAGCCGTTTTCCTGTTCTGTAATGGTTTTTTCAAACAGACGCATATCAGTTCAAACGCCCCGCCGTACGGAGCTTTAAAATGGTCTGAGCGATCATCTTGCAGTGGTCAAATGCGATTCCGTCCGTCTCAAAGGCACCGATATGGTACTCCGTGCCAAATACTCCGTGGCGCAGCGTCACCTGTATCTCAGCAGTCAGCACCTCGTCCTCACAGGTCAACTTGAGCTTCATGGTATTGCCGCTCAGGCGATACTCCAGCCGGAACCAGCCCGCCTCGGCTGCGTCGTCGTCGCCGCAGACACTCAACTTACTGCGCTCCGCCACGGCCGCGTAGGCGCAGGACATCGTCCACCCTCTGGGATCCCGGTCAGGCCCGCTGAACAGGCCGATTTCCGTAAGGGCTAGCCCCCGAACATGGGTCTCCTCCTCCAGTTCACGGGCGGCAGCGTCCTCAGTGAATTCATCCGGCTCCACAAAGCCGCCGGGCAGAGCCCAGCAGTCCAGACAGGGATGATTGCCCCGGCGCACCATCAGCAG
>USIZ01000150.1 GCA_900554855.1 uncultured Eubacteriales bacterium
GCGGGGCCGTAGAAAATGGAGTTCACACTGATGACGCCGTCCAGATTATGGTTGGGGTCAGCGATAAAGGGATACTCCTCCTGAGGAGCACCCATCCAGACGCACACATCCTCAACGCCGCGGTCAGCAATGGTGTGCAGGTTGCGCAGCATCGCCAGAGGCTCGTTTCCGTAAGCCGCCTGTGCGATGGTGTCACCGGAATGGATCATGCCAAGAGCTTCGTCCAGGCTGATAAATTTGGATTCATAAAGGGCTTTCTTTTCTGCAAAAGTCATTTATTCTCACTCCGTTCTATCAAATCATAAACCTTTATACATAACATAATTATTTTAATGGATTGTTTTACGACTTGCAAGGGGGTGTGTCAATATCTGTCACTTCTGCCTGTTCTGCCGGATAAAAAAGCACTTCTTTTGAGTGTTGTGCCAGAATCGACCGACCGCCGATGTCTCCCCGGAGAGCGGAAAGCGCACCAAAATACCGCTTTCCGAACCAGACCGGATTTCCCCGCCCCTCGGGAGCCTTCACGCAGGCCAGCGCCACGCCCTGCTCCGTGCAGAAGCGCAGGAACCCCCGCATGGTGGACAACTTCAGTTTTGGCTGATCTGCCACAAAAAATACGCACGCACACGACTGCTTCTCTTCCGCCTGCGCCACTGCCACCCGGACGGTGGCGGCGATGCCTTCTGCCGCTTCAGGGCTCGGACTCCAGCAAAAGCCGTTTTCCGTACAATAAACCTGGATCTCCGGTGTGTTGGTCATGACCAGCACATCGGTCTCCTCGTCCCGCAGCGCAGCCAGCTTATCCAGCGTATGGCGGTAGAGGGGCAGTCCGTTCAGCTCATAGAGCAGCTTATTCTCCGGCCCGAAGCGGCGGGAAAACCCGGCCGCCAACAGGACGAGCAGCTTCTTCCCGCTCACCGCTCATTCAGGGCCCGCCAGACCTTCTCCGCCGTAATGGGCATTTCCCGGATGCGCACGCCGCAGGCATTCTCCAGCGCGTTGGCGATGGCCGGGCAGGGCGTGTCGATAACCACCTCGCCGATGCTCTTGGCACCGAACGGTCCCTGCTCCTCATAGCTGGGGGCGAACTCCACGTTGATGGGGCAGATGTCCTGCCGGGTCGGAATTTTATATTGCAGGAAATTGCGCTCCACAAGGCTTCCGTCAAAATTATAGCGCACATTTTCGGTCAGCGCCATGCCAATGCCCTGCACCAGTCCACCCTCGGTCTGCACCCGGGCCAGATTGGGGTTGAGCGTCGTACCGCAGTCCACCACTGCATCATACTCCACCAGTGTCACCTTGCCGGTCTCCGGGTCGAGGTCGATCTCCGCTGCACCGGTCATAAAGGGCGGCGGAGAATTGGGACAGGTGTGGTTGGCCGTGGCAAACATGGGCTTGCCGCCGCATTCGGAGGGATAGGCCAGCTCCGCCAGTGTAATGCGCTCCCCGGTCGGAATATGCTCCACCAGACCGTCGTGATAGTCCGTATCCTCCTTCTGCCACCCCTTCTGACGGCAGGCCTCTGCCCGGATGACCTCGATCAGCCCCATGGCACACTTGTAGACCGCGCCGCCGGTCAGGAAGGCGGTGGAAGAGGCATAGGAGCCGGAATCGTAGGGGGAGGTGTCGGTGTCCACCTGGGCGGTGACCACCTGCTCCGCCGGGATCTCAAGGCATTCGGCGGCGATCTGGGCCAGCGTGGTGTCACAGCCGGTGCCCATGTCCGCCGCGCCGATGAGCAGGTTGACAAAACCCTCGTCGTTCACCTTCAGCGTCGCACCGCCCACATCGATGCCGGAGATGGCGCTGCCCTGCATGGCCATGGCCAATCCCACTGCACGGATATGGCCGTTGGGCAGGACACGGCGGGGGTACTTCTCCTCCCAGTCGATCATCCCTTTGACCCGGGCCAGGCACCGATCCAGATTGCAGGAGGTGTTCACCTCACCGAAATAGGAGGGCATGACCTGTCCCTGACGGACAAGGTTCTGCTCCCGAATGACCGCCGGATCCATGCCCAGCCGGTGAGCCAGCTCGTCCACCGCGCTCTCCACCGCGTGGATGCCCTGGGTCGCACCGAAGCCCCGGAACGCGCCGGCGGGCTGAAGATTGGTGTAGACCACGTCCGCCACAAAGTGATAGGCCTCCAATTTTCCGTAAAGAGAGATAGCCTTGTGGCCGGACAGTCCAACCGTGGTGGTGGAGTGCTCACCATAAGCGCCGGCATTGGACAGGGTATACATGGAAATAGCCCGGATATGGCCGTCCCGGTTCGCGCCCACCTTGACGTGGACTTCCATCTCATGCCGCGGACAGCCGCAGGTAGTGGTCTCCTCCCGGGTGTAAACGATCAGGGCGGGCCTGCCGGTCAGCCAGGTCACAATGGCGGGATAGGGCTCCGCCTCCACCGTCTGCTTGGCGCCGAAGCCGCCGCCGATGCGGGGCTTGACCACCCGCACCTTGCTCTTTGGAATGCCCAGCGCCGTGGCGATGATGCGCCGGACGTGGAAGGCGATCTGGGTGGAGGGCACAATGTTGAGCCGTCCGAAGGCGTCCAGATAGCTGTACGCCCGGAACGTCTCCATCATGGCCTGATTGTCCGCCACGGTGTGGTAGGTCTCGTCCACCACCACGTCGCAGTCCGCCAGCACCGCTTCACAGTCGCCGTCAGCACTGTCCTCGTGGCAGAGCAGGTTGCGCTTCACGTCCGCCCCCTGCTCATAGAGCTCCTTCCAGTCGTCCTCCGGGTGGATGAGCACCGGGTTATCCAGAGAGGCGCGGAAATCCAGCACCGGCTCCAGCACCTCGTATTTGACCTTGATGAGCTTGAGCGCCTTGTCCGCTGCCTCTTCCGTCTCTGCCGCCACGATAGCCACCGGATCGCCCACATAGCGCAGGCGCCGGTCAAGGATGTAGCGGTCATAGGGGGAGCCCTCCGGATAGCTCTGCCCCGCCTGGGTGTAGCGGATCTTCGGCACATCCTGCCAGGTCAGCACGCACGCCACGCCGGGCACCAGCTTGGCCCGGCTGACGTCAATGGTGTCCACCAGCGCACTGGCGTGGGGAGAGCGCAGCAGCTTGACCACAAGACAGTCCCTGGGGGCCAGATCCTCCGTGTAAACCGGCTGACCGGTCACGAGGGCACGATAGTCCTTCTTGCGGATGGGCTGATTGACCACCCGCAGTTCTTCGACCCGCTTCATGCCTTCACCTCCCGCTTCATCCACAGCTCAATGGCCCGCAGCTGACTCACATAGCCGGTACATCGGCACAGGTTGCCCGCCAGGTATTCGTTGATCTCCTCCACAGTGGGATCCTGAAGTTCCCGCTCCATGGCCAGCACATTCATAATAAAACCCGGGTTGCAGAAGCCGCACTGTTCGCCGCCCTGATCGGCCAGAAACGCACCGAACTCCTCGGCCTGAGCCTGCACGCCCTCCAGCGTGGTGACGCTGCGCCCCTCGCACCGGGCGGCGGGCACAGTGCAGGAGAGCACCGGCGTATCGTCCAGCCATACGGTGCACAGCCCGCAGTTGGAGGTCTCGCAGCCGCACTTGACGCTGTAACAGCCCTGACTTCTCAGGAACTTCAATAGGGACTGATCCTCCGGGATCTCGGCACTCACCTTTCTGCCGTTCAAAGTCAAATTGAGCTTCATGCCTGCTCCCCTCCTCTCAGTTTTGCAAGGCACCGCCGGGTCAGCACCCCGGCCAGATGGGCCCGGTACTCCCCGCCGGCGCGGGTATTGCCGCCGTAGGTCAGGCTCTGCACCCGTTCCAGCAGCTCCGCCTCATCGGCTCCCTCCACCAGCTCCGCCCGGGCAGGCCGGGCGCCCACGGCGCACCGAAGGCCGTGCTCCGTCCGGGCCGCCGCCACGGTCAACACCGGGAAGTCGGTCTCCGTGTTGCGGAAGCTCTCATAGGCCGCCTTCAGCGGCGTCTTTTTCACGATTATATGGGTCAGGATATCATTATCCTGCTTCTTGGCGGCGAACTCTGTCAACGGACACACGCCGCCGGGATAGGTCTCCACCGCCGTATCCAGCACGAGGAAACAGGTCAGCACGTCGGAAAATCCATAGCGCCCCCAGAATGTGCCGCCCACAGTGGCGCAATTCCGAAACTGAACGCCCACGATGTGCTTCACGCAGTCCCGGACCGCCCCAGCGGTATAGGCATTCAGACCCGGATGCTGCTCCAGCTGGCGCAGCGTCACCATGGCTCCAATACGAAACTCCGTCTCTGTCTCCTCG
>USIZ01000151.1 GCA_900554855.1 uncultured Eubacteriales bacterium
GAATCCGTCGGGGATCATACTGCCACAGAACTGACCCAGCTTCGGCTGCTGACCAGTGACCGCTCCGGCGAACCTGTCCTGAACGGCATTGAGGGTGAAACCAGAACCTATAACAATGTTGACTACACCTACTATGGCCCGGCTGATCTGAGCATGGCGGAACAGGCGGATGGCAGTGTGTTTTATGACATCACCCTGCGGGACGATCTGACGTTTTCTGACGGCGAACCTGTGACAGCAGATGATCTTATTTTCTCCCTCTATGTTCTCTGTGACCCGGCCTACGACGGATCGAACCGCCTGCGCGAAATGCCGATCCGGGGACTGCAAAATTACAAGCTGGATCATATCGCGCTGTCCACCCTTATCGCGCAGAAGGGCGAGGACAGCACGGACTTTTCCCAGTTCACGCAGGAACAGCAGTCCACCTTCTGGGATGCTGTAAATAACGGATTAGTGCCGTTTGTTCAGCAGCTGTCCGAGCAGCTTCAGGCCGCATCAGATGCAAACCTGGAAGAGGGAGACGAACGGCTCATCTTTACCCCCGCCGAAACAGCCAGAGCTTATGGGTGGGAAGAACTGCCCGAGGATGCCGGCTTCAAGGAACTGGCACTGGCCATGGGCAACGCCTTTGACTGGAACTTTGAACAGATGGACGCCTGGTTTTCCAACAGCGTCATGCCGATGACCGATCTGCCCGAACGTCTTGGGGAAGCCTATGACTATGCCGGGCAAATGGTCAGCAGTGGGCAGAATATCACGAGCATATCCGGCATCATCAAGACCGGAGACTACAGCCTTCGTGTCGTGACCGATGAGCTGGATGTTCGGACGCTCTACTATCTGGGCAGTGTTTATATTGCGCCTTTACATTATTACGGAAGCACTGATCTTTATAACGGTGTCGATTCCTTCGGCTTTGCAAAGTGCGACCTCACCGATATCCGCACACGCAATGAACAGCCGCTGGGCGCAGGCCCTTACTGCCTGACCGCATACCAAAACGGAAGCATCTCCTATACGGCCAACCCCGCCTATTATCTGGGAGTGCCGAAGATCGACCAGCTGGTTCTATACACCGGACATGACTTGGAAAAGACAGGTTCCGGCGCTATGGATCTCTGCTATTCTAATTCCGGCGTGAGCGGCACCTGGGACGACAAGAACATTGCCGCCGTTGCCGTGCCATCTCTGGCTGATACAGCTTATCAGTATATTGGCCTGAATCCCCGCACCATCTCTGTCGGCGGCGAGCCGGACAGTCCGGCATCGAAAAACCTTCGGAAAGGCATTGCAACACTGCTGGCGGCGGGCAGACAGTCAGCCATTGACACACTGCTTGCAGAGGCTGGAGATACAGACTCTGGCGGACGCAATACCAGTGTGATCGACTACCCGGTCTCCGCCCTCTGCTGGCTTGTGCCAGGTAAGGAGGACAGCGCCTATCAGACGGCCTATGCACAGGATGTATCAGGGAACAGCATCTACACTACCGATATGACGGATGAGGCATATTGGGAAGCGGCGCGCAATGCCGCTCTGGGCTTCTTTGAAGCTGCGGGTTATACGATCCAGGACGGCAGATTGACTGCCGCGCCAGAGGGGGCTTCGCTGGAATATGAAGCTCAGCTCTGGTGCGACGAGCACGACCCCATCCTGCGCACGATCCAGAACGCCGCAGAACAATTGGAGCAGCTCGGGATGCATCTGTCCATTGTAAACACCTTTGACGACGAGACGGGGCTTCCCTATCCGGAACCCGGCGAACCGGATTTGTGGGCAGCAACCTGGGATGGTACCAATTTGTCCGGGATCAACAAGGAAGGAGACCAAAGCGAGGAATGGTATTTGACTGCCGATCCCGCCTGTTTTCTGAACCCCGTTTTCTATTGCAACACCGCGCAGACCGGTGGGGATGCCGGTGCGCAAAGCGGTGTATTCCAACTCAACGATGCGGAACTGGATCAACTGCTGACCGCCGCTGATTTGACCCTTGACCTGTCCCAGCGCAAAGCAATTTATGCGCAGAGCATGGAGCGCATTATGGACTGGGGCTGTGAAGTTCCCTGCTATCAGGATCATGCCAATCTGGTCTATAACGTCCAGAAGATCGATGGAACCTCCCTGCCAACAGATATGACCGGCCATTACGGCTGGCTGCAGGAGATATATAAGATTTCGCTGGTAAAATGACAGGCAGAACGGATCTGGAACTCCGCGAACACAGAGAATTGCATCCCTGAGCGGAAGGAGGGGCGGAAATGAGAGAAGGTCGGCGCATTCTGCTCAGCCGGGTATGGCTGGGCGTACTGGCGCTGCTGCTGTTGTGCCACGCGGGGCTGTTCCTGCGCACCCAGTCGGAGCGCGTCGGCGGCTCGCTGAGTGCCTATGCCGAGGAGACCCGGCACTGGGGCGGCATTCTGTCCGCCCTCCCAACGGAGACCGGCGCGGCACTGCTGGACAAGAGCCTTCAATCTGTGGAAAGCTGGAATGCCGCCTGGGAATACAATTACAATGATGTAATCGATGACAGCTGGGCCGAGAGCTTTCGTGAGGAATATCCGGATTTTGACGACAAGGTGCGCGCCATCCAGCTGGGGGCGGAAGTCGAAAATGGGCGGGAAGAAGCAAATGCCCTGATTGCGTGGCAGGAGCGGCTGACCTATCAGTCCGGCTACGCCGATGACATCGCATCCGTGGCGGCGCAGGCGCAGCGCATCCGCTCCAACCCACTGTTCGCCAGGAGCGGCTCCTTTGACTTCCGCAACGCAGAGCGGACGGAGGCGGACTACTCCTCCATAGCCGACGTGCCCCTGACGCTGACGGCAGATGACGCGGTGAATGCCTATTTAAATGACAACAGCGCTCTCATTTTCTCCCTCTGCCTGATGATCGTCACCGTGGTGCTCATCCTTGAGCCCCGGCGGCTGGGCATGGAGCAGGTGGAGCGGAGCGCCGCCAACGGCCGGAGCGTGCTCACCCTCTGGCGGCTGGGAACAGTGGCACTGAGCGCCCTCATCGCCGCGCTCGCCATGCAGGGGAGCAGTCTGCTGCTGGGCGTTGCGGCCTACCGTCAGCCCCTCGACCTCTCCGTTTCCATCCAGTCCTTCGCCTTTTTCCGCCACTGGACGGCGAAAACGACGCTGGGCGGCTTCCTGCTCTGGCACATCCTGTTCCGCTGGGCGGGACTGGCGCTGGCCGGACTGCTGTTCTGGCTGCTTCTGGCCCGCATCCGCTCCCTGCCCGTGGGGCTGGTGGTCTGCGGCGGCGTTCTGCTGCTGGAATACCACTGGTTCAGCAGCTACGGCGTCAACGACGCGGGCTATCCGCTGGCATCCTACAACATCTTCCACCTGCTCGCCCCGGAGGCGCTGGCCGGGCGCTATCTGAACTACAACTTCTTCGGCTATCCCGTCCGGGAGCGGACGCTGATGGCCGTTGTCCTCGGTCTGCTTTTGGCACTCTCCGCCGGTGCACTGCTGGCAACGGCGCACTGGGCTCGGGGCGCGCGGCGGCTGAACTTCCTCGCCAGACTCATCCAGCGCGTGGGTGAAAAGCTGCGCTCCAAGCGCCGCCCCCGGCCGCTGTGGCTCTACGAGGCGCGCAAGGCGCTCATCTACTGCGGCGGCATCGTTCTGCTCTGCGCGGCGTCGGCCTTTGTCTGGACGCGCCCCGTGCCAGTCAATTATCAGGGGCGGGAGGAAGCCCTGCTCACCCAGTTCGTCCAGCTCTATGCAGGTGATCTGAGCACGGAAACTTATGATGAAATTAGCGAAAAGCGTGTACAGGCCGACGCGGAGTACAAAAAGGCTGCCAACAGCGACAGCCTGACCCTTGAATACATGGCTGCCCGGAGCTCCGCGCTGGAGCAGCTGCAGGAGCGGTATCACGATCTGCTGACCCGACAGGCCGCCGGTGAGCGAAATCTGAAACTGGTGGATGAGCAGCCGCTGGAGCGTATTTACGGTTACACCGGCCAGTCCTTCCGGCTGTCCTGCGCCTGCGCCGTCCTGCTGGGGCTGTGCCTGACCATGCCTGGCTTCTTCTCCATTGAGCAGCGGAACGGCATGAACCTGACCCTGTTGAGCGCCGCCCGCGGCCGCAGGACCCTCTGGCACAAAAAGGCCGCCGTGGCACTGGGGTGCACGGTGTTCCTGTGGCTGATGTGGACGGCGCGGGAGCTGTGGCTGCTCCACGGCATCGGCATCCGCTGGGACAGTCTCGCCGCCGCCGGGTCGAGC
>USIZ01000152.1 GCA_900554855.1 uncultured Eubacteriales bacterium
CTCCGGAAATCCCGGTACGAAAGTCAAGGAGGTCGCAAAGACTATGGAAAATTCTCATGTTGTCGGTGTTGCAAAGGACACCAATATTGCCCGTCTGGCTCTGGTGGGCCTGAGCGATAAGCCCGGTACCGCCTTCCGCATTTTCTCCCTGCTGGCCAAGAATAAGATCAACGTGGATATCATCCTTCAGTCCATCGGCCGCAATGACACCAAGGACATCAGCTTCACCGTTGCCAAGTCCGATCTGGCTGCCGCTGAGGAGGTGCTGGAGAAGTATAAGACTTCCATTGGCTTTGACTCCGTTCAGGTCAGCGACCAGATCGCCAAGATCTCCATTGTGGGTGCCGGTATGATCAATAACCCCGGTGTGGCCTCCGATATGTTCGGCGCGCTCTACAACGCTGGCATCAACATCAACATGATCTCCACCAGTGAGATCAAGGTCTCCGTTCTGGTGGATATCAAGGACGCCGACCGCGCGGTGCAGGTCGTCCACGACAAGTTCTTCAAGGAATTCGGCGAATAATTCTTCTGAATTGCGAATGGCGCATCCGCACGGATGCGCCACTTGCGCGCACAAAAGCCCGGTACTGTTTTCAAAACGGTACCGGGCTTTTGTTGTCAGCTTATGGATCGTATTCAAATGAAATGGGCTTGGACTCCTCCAGTACGCGCAGATAGCGTCCGCACTCCAGCTGTGCAGCCTCCAGATTCAGATTGCGGTAGTTGCCGCATTCTTTGCGGTGAGCGCCGAACACCTCGCCGGTATGTTCCAGAATCTGATGGAGCACCAGCTCGATGGTCTCCAGCACCTGCTCCTTCGGTGTGTCATTGACCAGCAGGTAGAATCCGGTCTGGCATCCCATGGGGCCGAAGTAAAGCACGTTGGCTCCGATGGGGGAGGAGCGCACATAGGTGGCGAACAGATGCTCCACCGAGTGCATGGTCAGATTGTCCATGTAGTCACCGGCATTGGGCTTGCGGGTGCGCAGGTCATACGTTGTGACGCTCCCGTCTACCCGGGAGATATAGAGTCCCGGTTCCAGCTTGTCGTGATCGACGGTAAAGCTCTGGATCTTTTCAACAGCCATGACTCAGCCCTCCATAAGCGCCGCAAAACGGCGCACGATCCCGCAGGCCAGCACAGCGGCCTCACCGGCGAATGTTTCAAAGCTGGCGGGGGCGTGGCCGGAGGCGTCGTCGGAGATGGTGCGCAGAACGACGAAGGGCACCTTGTTGAGATAACACACCTGCCCGATGCTGGCGCCCTCCATCTCACCGGCGATGGCGCCAAAGTGCTCCACGATGAACTGCTTGCGTTCGGCAGTGTGCAGGAACATATCGCCGGAGGCGATGGTGCCCACGCGGTAATTGCAGCCGCTCTCCCTGACAGCCTGCTCCAGTGCTGCCGCCATCTTTGCGTCAGCGGGGAACTTCAGCACATCCACGCTGGGCACCTGTCCCAGCGGCAGGCCGAGGGCGGTGACATCCATGTCGTGCTGGACGACGTCCTTGGAAATGGCCACGTCCTTGATGCCCAGTTCGTCGCAGAGCGTTCCGGCCACACCGGTATTGATGACGGCATCTACCTTGTATTCCAGAATCAGTGTCTGAGCGCAGACGGCGGCGGCCACCTTGCCCTCGCCGCAGACCGCGGCGACGACCTCACGCCCGTCCAGCCGACCCTTTACAAATTCCATTCCGCTGATGGTGCGCGCTTCCTGCTCGGTCATGCACTGCTTCAGCGTGCTGACCTCTACCTGCATGGCTCCGATGATGCCCAGCATAGTTCGATCATCCTTTCTGATTGTCATTTTGAATGGGATTATTTTATCAGGTTTACGGGTCAGGTTCAAGCATTTGACGGTGTTTGCAGGGGAGAGAGAAAAAATTCAAAAAAGTTTTGAGAAAAAAGAGGGTTTCCCGGCTGAAAAGCGTAGTTTATTTATAGCAAGATCTGCAAGGGGGTATGGAAATGACCCACAGAGAACGCACGGAGGCCAATGAGCGGCTGACATTGTCGCCAGCGGCCTGTTTTTCTGCCCGGTCCCGTGGGCGGATGCGCGAGGAAAAGCAGGAGGAATTGCGCACCTGTTTCCAACGGGATGTGGATCGCATCGTCCACTGCAAGGCTTTTCGGCGGCTCAAGCACAAGACGCAGGTCTTTCTGCGCCCGGAGGGCGACCATTATCGCACCCGTATGACCCACACCTTGGAGGTGGATCGCATTGCCCGCACGATCGCCCGGGGGCTCCGCTTGAACGAGGATCTCGCGGAGGCCGCGGCGCTGGGGCACGATCTCGGGCATACGCCGTTCGGCCACGCCGGAGAGCGCATTCTGAACGAGGTGGTGCCCGGTGGTTTCCGTCACAATGAGCAGTCGCTCCGGGTGGTGGATGTGCTGGAAAAGGACGGCGACGGGCTGAATCTTACTTATGAGGTGCGCCGGGGCATTCTCTGCCACACCGGGAGTGACCGTGCTGAGACGCTGGAGGGTCAACTGCTCCACTATGCCGACCGCATCGCCTACATCAATGCGGATATCGACGATGCGCTTCGGGGCGGCATCATCTATCCCATCGACATTCCGGTCTACTTAAAGCAGACGTTGGGCTATACCTATTCCCAGCGGATCAACACGCTGACCTGCGATGTGATCGCGGCCAGTGAGGGGAAGGGTGAGATCTGCCAGACGCCGGAGATCGGCAGCGCCATGGAAGAGCTGCGCCAGTTCATGTTTGAGCACGTTTACCGGGACCCCAGGGCAAAGGGGGAGGAGGGCAAGGCTCAGGACGTGCTGCTGCGCCTGTTCGAGTTCTACGATAAGCACCCGGATGATTTGCCCGACGAATTTCAGTATATCAGGGAAAAGGATGGCACGACCCGGGCGGTGGCGGATTATATCGCCGGTATGACGGACTCCTATGCCATGTCCAAGTACGGTGAGTTGTTCCTGCCTGCGGCGTGGACGGTAAAATAAGACAAAAACGGCATGTTTTTCCGAACGAATGGATAAACTGGAAAATGAGGTGAAAGGATGCCGATTCCGGAAAGTTTTCTGGAAGAACTGAATAGCAGAACAGATATTGTGGATCTGGTGTCCAGTTATGTGGCCCTGTCCAAGAAGGGAAATAAATACTGGGGCCTTTGCCCTTTCCACAGCGAGAAGACTGCCTCCTTCTCCGTTTCGCCGGATCGGCAGATGTACTACTGTTTCGGCTGCCACAAGGGCGGCGGTGCCATCAATTTCGTTATGGAGGTAGAAGGACTGGGCTTTGTGGACGCGGTGGATGTGCTGGCCAAGCGGGCCGGACTCCAGATGCCGGAGACTGCCAGCGGAGATGGCAGCACCCGCAAAAAGCGGGAGCGCCTGCTGGCACTCGACAAAGAGGCGGCACGCTGGTTTCACGCCAATCTGTCAAAACCTGGTGCGGCAGACGGCGTGGCCTATTTTCAGAAGCGGGCGCTTTCCAAACGCACCATCACCCGCTTTGGGCTCGGCTATGCCCCGGAGGGATGGGACAATCTGATCCGGGCCATGGCAGAGAAGGGTTACGAAAAGGCGGATCTGATGGAGGCCGGATTGGCGGTCAAAAACAGCAATGGCCGCATCTATGACCGCTTCCGCCACCGGGTCATGTTTCCCATTATCGACGTGCGGGGCAATGTGATTGGCTTCGGCGGCCGGGTGCTGGACGACTCCAAGCCCAAATACCTGAACTCCCCGGATACTCTGGTGTTCAATAAGAGCCGCAACCTGTTCGCACTGAATATTGCGAAAAAGACCAAGCTGGGTAAGATTATTCTGACCGAGGGATATATGGACACCATCGCACTCCACCAGGCGGGCTTTGACTGCGCGGTGGCCTCTCTGGGTACATCGCTGACGGAGGACCACGTCAAGCTTATCAGTAATTACACGAAAGAGGTCATTATCTCCTACGATGGCGATCAGGCCGGCATCAATGCAGCCCAACGGGCCATCGGACTGCTGGAGAAGAGCGGAATTGACGTAAAGGTGCTCCGGGTCACCGGGGCGAAGGATCCGGACGAGTTTATCAAGACCTACGGCCCGGCGGCCTTTGGTCAGTTGCTGGAGGGGTCCACAAACCACAATGAGTACCAGCTCAACCAGATCAAGGCAAACTATGATCTGACGCAGGATGATCAGCGGGTGGACTATTTGAAAGAGGCCGCAGCCTTTGTGGCGCGGCTGGACAGCCC
>USIZ01000153.1 GCA_900554855.1 uncultured Eubacteriales bacterium
GGGCAGACCGTAATGGGCTTCTTATGGGCCTCGTCAAAGAGGCCCTCAGCGGCCAGCTTCTGCTTGAGTTTTTCAAAGGCCACGGACTGGTCGCCCACCCCTTTGGGCGCCATCATGTCCACATAGAGCTGATAGCAGCCATCCCGGGGGTATACCGTCACCCGACCGAAGGCCACCACCTGGTCGCCGTCCGCCGGCTTAAAGCGCAGGTACTGCACCGCGGAACGGAACATGACACATTTCAGCATCCCCGTGGCGTCCTTCATGGAAAAATAGCAGTGTCCGTTGGACACCTTTTTAAAATTGGAGATCTCGCCCTGAATGGCCACGCTCACCAGAGCGGGATCATTGTCAAAGCGGGTTTTTAAATACTGGTTGAGCTGACTGACCGTCAGCACCTTGGGCTCCACAGCATAGCCGCCCATCAGATCAGGCCCCTTTCCAGCGCCCGGAGGGTCAGGATCGCCACGCCCATGGCGTTGTCTGTGGAGTAGCGCGGCTCGGCAAAAAGCACCTGCTCCCCCATTTCCCGGCGCAGCAGCGCATTGGAGGCCACGCCGCCGGAAAACAGCACTGGCAGGCCGGGGTACTCCTTCTGGGCCCGCTCCGTCACCCTGCGGATGAGTCTGACTACGGTGTTCAGTGCAAAACGCGCAACATCCGCCGCAGGAACACCGCGCTCCAGACGCTGTTTTACCTGATTTTCCACCCCGGAGAGGGAAAAGCTGAGTTCCCGGAGCTTGACCGAGAAGCTGTCCGTGCTGTCGCTCTCGGCCGCCAAGGCATCCAGCGCCTTACCCGCCGGGAACGGAATACCCAACAGCTTTCCGGTGCGGTCAATGAGCTGACCGGCCGAGATGTCCTCCGTCGCCCCCAAAATGGTCATATGGGGCATTCCGTCCACCGGCTCGGTGAGCAGGAGCTCCGTCGTACCGCCGGACAGGTGCCAGGACAGGAAGGGCGCGTCCAGAAGTTCGGGGTGACCGGCACTCCAGCTGGCGGCAGCCACATGCCCCTGCTGGTGGGAGCAGCCGAAAAACGGCACCCCCAGCACGTCCGCCAACACCCGGGCCTGAGACGTTCCGGCGAGGAAGCATGGCATATAGGAGCCTTCCACTGCCCGGGGGGCGGTGGAAGCTCCAACAGCGGCCAATTCTGACAGCGCGGGCAGCTCCCCCGCTTCCAGCAGGGCATCCACCCGCTCGGGCAGACGGCGAACGTGCTGAAAAAGGGCGTCGCTCTGCCTCAGGCCGAGTCCGCCCTCCGGCACATCCAACAGACGCCCCTCATTGCAGCCCGTGCCGTCGGCGCGGAACACGGCAGCAGAGGTGGTGTAGTTGCTGGTATCAAAGCCCAGAACGGTTTTCATTTCTGAGCCTCAGTCTCCGGCTGTACCTCAACGTTTCTGACTTCCGGCTCAGCGCACTCGGCGCGGACAAAGGAGCCAAGAATCCCGTTGATAAAGGAGACGACCTTGTCGTCCTCATAGTGCTTGGCGATCTCCACTGCCTCATTGATGGCAGCGCCATTGGGCACCTCGGGCATATAGAGGATCTCATACATGGCGACCCGCATGATGGCCGCGGCCACCCGGGGAATACGGCTGAACTTCCAGCCCTTGGCATAGCGCTCAATATCGCTGTCCAGCTCATAGCCGTGGCGGCCCACGCCCTCGATCACCTGGCGGATGTAGGCGAGCTGCTCCTTGTCCGGAAACTCCCGGTAGAGTTCCTCCGCCTCAGCCATGGACGCAAAATAGTCCCGATTCAGTTTTTCCTCCAGAAATTGTTCCGCAGAGCAGTCGCTGTAACCCATCTCATAGGCAAGGTGGACGGCGATCTCACGGGCAGTTGTTCTGGTCATATCGTTCTCCCCCATTTCGGTTATATACAATGCATATCCATAAAAAAGCAAAGTCTTATTCAGTGTTATTATACACGCTTTCCCCACGAAAGAAAAGACTTTTCCCGGAAAGAAATAGCGGGACGGCGATAAACCGTCCCGCTTGATGCATATTCGCTTGAAATCACTTGGCGAAGGCAATGCCGGAGACATAGACATTGACCCCGCCGATCTTCAGACCGATGACAGACTCCAGATTGGACAGCACGGCGTTCTGCACATTCTTGGCCACGGTGGGGATACTGCTGCCAAACGTCACCAGCAGGGACACGTCGACCATCAGCTTGTCCTCCTCAGTGCGCAGACGAATGGCCTTGGAAAGGTTCTTCTTTGCGGCGATACCGGCCACATCACTGCCCAGATTGGACAGGCCCGCGACGCCCTCCACCTCGACAGCCGCCACGGCCGCCACAGTGCAGATCGCATCACCGGAAATGTGGACATTGCTCTGGCCCTCGATCTGGCTGACGTATTCTTTATTCTCGCTCATGGCGGATAACCTCCTGTGCATTTGCAGACTTTTTCTTTATTTTAACACACAGGCCGAAAATTACAAGCACAAAGTGAAGCCCGCCATTGTCTGCGGCGGGCTTCACCGGAAGGAGATTCACTGCTCCGCGTCAATGATCTTGACCTGATCGGCGGCAAAGCTGGTCTGCCCCATGACGATATCGGTGATCTTCGCCACGTCCGCAGCCTGAAGCCCGCCCTCCGGGGCGGAGACGACCACGCTGACGCTGTTATCCCCGATATAGGCCACACAGTCCGCATAGCCCTTTGCCGCCACCAGATTTTCGATCTCCGACTCCGTGGTAGTGGCGCTGGCCATGGCGGTGATGCTTTCCGACGCCGCCGCAATGGTCTCCGCATCCGCGTTGGGGTCATCCACCGTGGACTGGAGAATGGACAGCGCCTCATCCCGCGCCTCCTGCCGGGACAGGCGGGCCGCGTCAAAATAGTTCGTCTCAATGATCTCCGCCGGGGCGTCCGCCTGCGCCGGATCCGAGGTGACGTCAACGGGGCCGTCGCCGCCCACCAGTTCGGCCTCTCCCAGTGTCTTGGTGTCATTGGAGCCCGCCGCGCCGGAGGCCAGCGCATCCTTCTGGCCATAGGACCAGTTCAGATAGACCGCCACACAGACGAAAAGCACGATGGCCGCCACCACAGCATTGCGTTTCCAGACTTTCATTGCACACACTCACTTTCTCTGACAAATTGAAATTTGATCGCTCCTCAGTCCTGTGACTGCGGACACCGCCTTTAGCACATCCAGCTTTACCCCCGCCTGATCCGCTCCCTCACAGATGACCAGCGCCCCCTGAAACTCCGGGTAAATGGTCTTGACGCTGACCGCCTCCTCTGTGCCGGTGCCGGTGGAGATAATGACGGTCTCCGTATCGGAGGAGGCGCCCTCCGAGGTGTCCTGCGCCAGCACCTGCTCCCCGCTGGAGCGGAGGGTGAGCACCACGGTGCACTCCCCCACGCCGCTGATCTCTGAAAGTGCGCCGGAGAGCTGGTGCTCCAGCGCCGTAAGGTCGAAGCGCTCGCTTGTCTGCGCAGCGGCGTCGGCCGTGATCTGCTGTGTCGTCCGGTTCTTTCCGGGCAGCAGCATGAGTACCACGCCCAGGCAAAGGATCAGCGCGGGCAGCCTGAACTTTGCCAGACGGGCCGCCAGACGGCTGAGATCCGGCCTACCATTCATTCCACATCCTCCTCAAATCGGATCTGATCCTCCGCGATACCCAGCTGCCGGGACGCATAAGCCGTCAGCGCTGTGCGCTGTGCGGCTGTCAGGCCGCCTCGAACGACAGCGAAACACGGGATTGGAATCCCTTCCTCCGTCCAGCCGCACTCCACACTGCACGTCACCGCCGCTCCCACCCTCTCGGCTTCGCTCACAATATATTCCGCCACACGCCGGGACATGATGGTTTCCAGATAAGTTTTATCCGTCTCAATCAGCGTGTCCGAAAAGGCCGTCACGCTGGCCAGCTCCTCCCGAAAGGATCGCCCCAGCCAGTCCGGCAGGCGCTCCTCCAGCGGTGCAGCCACTGCCAGAAAGAGCGCCAGACCCGCCGCCAGCTTCGCCACTGAGCGCACCGGCCCTTTGGGGGCGCAGGATTCCAGCAGCCCCAGCAGGAGGGCCGCCGCCAGGATAGACAGCACCCATGTACGCACACTCTCCATCATGGCGTCACCGCCGTGATTGTGGAGATGAGCGCCAGAAGGGTCACCAGTGCGCAGGCTCCGGCCATGCCCATGACCAGTGCAAACACACTGCCCAGCTCCTGAATGAGCTTGGCCGCCGGGTGGTCGGACAG
>USIZ01000154.1 GCA_900554855.1 uncultured Eubacteriales bacterium
ATGGGCGGGCCGTTGACGGCGGCCAGAATGACCGCCCGGTACTCGCTGCCCTGGGATTTGTGTACCGTCATGGCATAGGCGGGCTCCAGCTCATTGAGCATATCCGGGGTGTATTCCACAACGTGGCCGTCGAAGTTGACTGTGGTCACATCGCCCTCCGGGGTGATGTCGGTGATGAGGCCGATGTCGCCGTTAAACACGCCGGTGCCGCCTTGCAGGCTGTTTTCGGCCCGCCAGAGCACGTCGTAGTTGTTCTTGATCTGCATGACCCGATCGCCCACCCGGAAGGTGAAGGAGCCGTGCTTCTTCTCCCCGCGTTCCGGCCGGGGCGGATTCAGCGCCGCCTGAAGAGCAGCGTTCAGGTTGGCCGTGCCCGCCAGATATTTGCGGGTGGGGGAGAGCACCTGGATCTGGTCGGCGGGAATTCCCATCTTCTCGGGCAGCCGGGTCCGGCACAGTTCCACAATGGTGTCCACCGCGTTCTGGGCATCCTTGCGGCGCAGGAAGAAGAAGTCGCCTCCCGCATTTTTCAGGCTGGGCAGCTGTCCGGCGTTGACGCTGTGAGCGTTCATGACGATGCGGGACTGCTGCGCCTGACGGAAGATCGTGGTCAGTCGGGCAATGGGCACCTCGCCGGAGCGGATCAGATGGTCAAAGACCTGTCCCGGTCCCACGGGGGGCAGCTGATCCGGGTCACCCACCAGCACAAGGCGGCAGTCGTTGGGCAGAGCTGCCAGCAGCGCAGCCATCAGGGGCACGTCCACCATAGAGGTTTCGTCCACAATGACAGCCTTGCATTTCAGCGGTTCATCCTCGTCGTGCATGAACACTAGTCGGTTGGATTCCGGGTCATAGCCCGCTTCCAGCAGGCGGTGGATGGTGGAGGCCTCCTGCCCGCACAGCTCACCCAGCCGCTTGGCGGCGCGGCCGGTGGGGGCGGCCAGCAGCGTTTTTAGACCCAGTGTTTCAAACAGACCGAGAATGCCCCGGAGACTGGTGGTTTTGCCGGTGCCGGGGCCGCCGGTCAGCAGCATGATCTGGTGGCCCGCCGCCATGCGGACGGCTTCCCGCTGCTCCGGGGCGTAGGAGATGCCCTGTTCCCGCTCTACCCGGGCGATGAGGCTGTCCAGATTTTCGGGTACCAGCGTCTCCCGCTGGCACAGTTCCAGAATACGCTGGACGATGTAGGCTTCGTTCTCGAAGAGGTCACTCAGGTAGACCGCCGGAGTGGCACCCACGAAGGGGGTGACTACCTTTCCCTGAAGCCGCAGGGCATCCAGTCCCTCGGCCAGCAGGTCAGCGCTGTCAATGTGCAGCAGCCGGGCCGCGGCGCTGAGCAGCTTTTCCCGGGGGAGAAAGCAGTGGCCGCTGTCCAGGTTGCGGGTCAGGGTGTATTGCACTCCGGCCTCCACCCGCAGCAGGTCGTCTGCGCCGATGCCGCAGGCGGCGGCGATCCTGTCCGCGTCGGCGAAGCGGAGCCCCACGTCCTCGTTCAGAAGCAGATAGGGGTCGGCCCGGAGAATGTCAATAGCCCGGTCGGCATAGCGCCGCCACAGGGCGAGACCGATGGAGGCGGGGAGCTGAAACTGGCCCAGAAACTCCATGAGCCGCCGCATTCCCGCCTTCTGGAGAAACTCCGCCTGAATCGCCCGGGCTTTTTTCAGCGTCATGCCTTTGAGCGAGGCCAGCTTCTCCGGCTCGGACTCAATGACGGCCAGCGTATCAGCGCCAAATTTGTCCACGATGCGCCGGGCGGTCTGCTTGCCGACGCCCTTGATGACGCCGGCGGCGAGGTATTCAAAAATGCCCTGGGTCTCCGTCGGTACGGAGGTCTCCATGGCGGCGGCCTTGAATTGGGGGCCAAAGGAGGGGTGATCCACCCACACGCCGGTGGCGAGAATGTGCTCGCCGGCCGAGACGTCGGCCATCTCGCCCACCACGGTCTGACTGCCCTCCTTGGACTTGACCCGGAGAACGGTGTAGCCGTTCTCCGGGTTCTGATAGATGACCGCCGAGACGGTGCCCTCTAAGGTTTCCACTTGTGACTGCTCTGGCGCCATCGGGACGCCTCCTTTGTTCCTGAAATCTGAAATGGGTGCGCAAGGAATATGCTTAATTGAATTATGTAAACTAAAGCCGGTCTATGTCCCGCTCTGCTGGGCAGAAGCGCAGCTCCGGGTAGCGCCGGCACAGCCGCTCGGCGGCGGCCAGCCCGTCGCTGTCCAGCCCCGCATCCGCGAGGTAAATGGCATCAATATCCAGCTTACCCTCTCCGGACAGGGCGGTCAGCCCCTTGAGCTGCTGCTCCAGCAATCGGCCGTCACCCAGAGCGGGCAGAAGAATGATCGCTCCCCGGACGGGATAGACCAGCCGCCCCACCGCAAAGCGGATGCAGGCGGCCAGACCGATCGCGCAGAAAACTGCCAGTAAAATCTCCCATACCACATGACTCGCCTCCGGGGCATCCTATGCCCCGGAACGGTTCGGTGTGTCAGGAGAGCATTTTCCTGAGGTAATGGCCGGTGTAGGACGCCTCGCACCGGGCGACTTCCTCCGGCGTGCCGGTACAGACGATCTCGCCGCCGCCGCTTCCGCCTTCGGGCCCCAGATCGATGAGGTAGTCGGCAGTCTTGATGACGTCCAGATTGTGCTCAATGATGAGCACCGTGTTGCCCACCTCCACCAGCCGCTGGAGCACTTCGACCAGACGGTGTACGTCGGCGGAGTGCAGGCCGGTGGTGGGCTCATCCAGAATATAGATGGTAGAGCCGGTGGAACGCTTGGCCAGCTCCGTGGCCAGCTTGACCCGCTGAGCCTCGCCGCCGGACAGGGTGGTGGAGGACTGGCCCAGTTTCACATAGCCAAGACCCACGTCGTAGAGGGTCTTGAGCCGGGCGTAGATCTTGGGGATGTTTTCAAAGAAGGGGAGGGCTTCGTCCACGGTCATCTCCAGCACTTCATAGATGTTTTTGCCCTTGTACTTGACCTCCAGCGTCTCGCGGTTGTAGCGCTTGCCCTTGCAGACCTCGCAGGGGACGTAGACGTCGGGCAGGAAATTCATCTCGATCTTGATGAGGCCGTCGCCGGAGCAGGCTTCACACCGGCCGCCCCGGACATTGAAGGAGAATCGTCCGGCGCCATAGCCACGGGCCTTGGCGTCCTGCGTGGAGGCAAAGAGCTCCCGGATGTCGTTGAACAGGCCGGTGTAAGTGGCCGGATTGGAGCGGGGAGTGCGGCCGATGGGGGATTGATCAATGGCGATGACCTTGTCCAGAAATTCCTCCCCCTCAATGGCGCGGTGTTTTCCGGCGCGCACCTTGACCCGGTTCAGGTCGGCGCCCAGCTTTTTATAGATGATCTCATTGACCAGACTGGACTTGCCGGAGCCGGACACACCGGTGACCACTGTGAAGGTGCCCAGCGGAATGGAGACGTCGATGTTTTTCAGGTTGTTCTCCGCTGCGCCCCGAATGGTCAGAAAATGGCCGTTGCCCGTTCGGCGTGTATCGGGGACGGGGATCTTCTTGCGGCCGGAGAGGTATGCGCCGGTGATGCTTTTCGGGCAGGCCATGATGTCCTCGGCGGTGCCGGTGGCCACGATCTCGCCGCCGTGGATACCCGCACCGGGGCCCACGTCCACAATGAAGTCGGCGGCGCGCATGGTGTCCTCGTCGTGCTCCACCACCAGCAGTGTGTTGCCCAGATCCCGCAGCTTGCGCAGCGTGTTCAGCAGCAGATCGTTGTCCCGCTGATGCAGGCCGATGGAAGGCTCGTCCAGAATATACAGCACCCCCATCAGGGAGGAGCCGATCTGGGTGGCCAGCCGGATGCGCTGGCTTTCGCCGCCGGACAGTGTGCCCGCGCTGCGGCCCAGCGTCAGGTATTCCAGTCCCACAGAGTTCAGAAAGCCAAGCCGGGAACGGATCTCCTTGAGGACCTGATCGGCAATGCGCTGCTGCTGCTCGGTGAGGGTCAGGTTCTGCATGAACTCCAGCGCCTGCGTGATAGGCAGCTGGCAGAAGTCGTGGATGGACAGGCCGCCCACCGTGACGGCCAGCACTTCCGGGCGCAGCCGTTTTCCGCCGCAGGCGGGGCAGGGGCGGTTGCTCATGCAGTCCTCCAGCTCCCGGCGCACGCCGTCGGACTGGGTCTCCTGATAACGGCGCTCCAGATTGCTGACAATGCCTTCAAAGGG
>USIZ01000155.1 GCA_900554855.1 uncultured Eubacteriales bacterium
TCTCACGGTCGATCTTGATGATATCCTTGCGGCCCAGCTTGCCACTGGTGACGATTTTCAGGATGGCCACGGTGCAGTCCAGCTTGTCCAGCCCCAGAATGCGATACAGCTCCATGGCCTTTCCGGCGGAGATATGGTCGATGACGATGCCGTTTTGAATAGAATCAATAATCATGATGATGCCCTCCCTTTCAAGCGATGTTCAGCAGCTTCAGAATCAGCGCCATGCGGATGTACTTGCCGTACTGCACCTGCTTGAAGTAGCAGGCACGGGGGTCCTCGTCCACCGCCACGGAGATCTCATTGACACGGGGCAGGGGATGCAGGATCCGCAGGTCCGGCTTGGCGTTTTTCAGCTTCTCCGGGGTGAGGATGTAGCTGTCCTTCAGGCGCAGATAGTCCTCCTCGTTGAAAAACCGCTCCCGCTGGACACGGGTCATATAGAGGATATCCAGCTCCGGCATCACCTCATCCAGAGAGGTAGACTGGATGTAGGGGATGTTCCTGCTCTTGATGTACTGCTCCTTGACGTAGCGGGGCAGCTTCAGCTCCTCCGGGGCGATGAACACGAACTTGATACCGGTGTAACGGGCCAGCGCATTGACCAGAGAGTGGACGGTGCGTCCGAATTTCAGGTCGCCGCAGAAGCCGATGGTGAAATCGTTCAGACTGCCGCGCTCCCGGTGGATGGTCAGCAGATCGGTCAGCGTCTGAGTGGGGTGGTTGTGGCCGCCGTCGCCGGCGTTGATGATCGGTACGCCGGAAACCTTTGCGGCGGCATAGGGGGCGCCTTCCTTTGGGTGGCGCATGGCGATGATGTCGCAATAAGCGCTGACCACGCGCACTGTGTCACCAATGGTCTCGCCCTTGGTGGCGGAACTGCTGCTGGCTTCGGAAAAGCCCAGCACATTGCCGCCCAGACTGAGCATAGCGGATTCAAAGGAGAGCCGGGTGCGGGTGGAGGGCTCGAAGAAGAGCGTGGCCAGCTTCTTGTGGCGGCACACCTCCTGATACTTTTCCGGCTGAGCGATGATGTCCTCGGCCACGGCGATCAGTTCGTCGATCTCCTCCGTGGTCAGGTCCGTGATGTCGATCAGATGTCTCATTTGCATGGCTCCTTTCTCACACATTCTGATGCATGATAGCAAATTGAATCCCATCCGTCAATAGCTGGAGAGAGCTTGGACGAAAAAAATTTCCGATAGGCCGGAACTTTCTGCATTTATAGGGAAAAGAAGGAAACGAACGCACGAATTTGTGCAAGCGGGCATCCCGGCCTGACTGGCGGGGATGCCCGTTTACATGCGGATCAACGGCTCAGGCAAAGGTGATGACGGTGCCGGTTTTGCCGTTTAAGGCGTCGATGGCCTTATTGAGAGAGGTGATGATGGCCTTCCGGCTGGGATTGGAGCGCACAAAGGCCATGCAGGCCTGTACCTTGGGCAGCATACTGCCGGGAGCAAAGTGGCCCTGGGCGGCATATCGGGCGGCCTCGGCCAGCGACAGATGGCTCAGATCTTTTTGGTTCGGCTTTCCCCAGTGGATGGCAACCTTTTCCACCTCGGTGAGGATCATCAGCGCGTCGGCATCCATCTGCTCCGCCAGCAGCTCGGCGGCATGATCCTTATCGATGACCGCCGCCACGCCCTCCAGCGTACCGTCCGGGTTTTCCACCACGGGGACACCGCCGCCGCCGCAGGTGATGACGATGGTCTTGTCCCACAGCTGACGTATCTGATCAATCTCAACGATCTTCCGGGGCAGGGGGGAGGCGACGACCCGGCGCCAGCCGCGGCCGGCGTCCTCTTTCATGGCATAGCCTTTTTCCTCAGAAATCGTCTCGGCCTCTGCTTTGGTGTAGAACGGGCCGATGGGCTTGGTGGGGTTTTGAAAAGCAGGGTCGTCGCGCTCGACCACCATCTGGGTGACAATGCTGACCACAGGGTAGTTCATGTTGCGCTTTGCCAGCGCATAGCGCAGGGCCTGTTGAATGTGGTAGCCGATATATCCCTGACTCATAGCGCCGCAGACGTCGAATGGCATGGGCGGCACGACCTCCCTTGCGGTCTCGCTGGCCAGCAGGATGCGGCCGACCTGAGGGCCGTTGCCGTGGACGATGGCCAGCTCGTAGCCGCTGGCGCTGATCTCGGCAATGTGCTCACAAGTCTGGCGGACCACCTCCAGCTGGGCCTCGGCGGTAGGGGCGCTGTCTCTGCGCTGCAAGGCATTTCCGCCCAGTGCGATTACGATCTTGGACATGATGGTTCTCCTGCCCGGCTCAGCACAGGCCGCGCTCGGCCATGAACTGCTCCAGCTGCTCCGCTGCGGCGGCCCGCTGCAGCTCGGTGGGGGCAGTTTCACGCTGATACTGGGTGAAATAGACCAGCAGGCCGCGCATGGCGGTCAGACGGTTCCCGGCCTCGTCCCAGCACAGCGAGGATTCCGAGTCCGCGACCTCGTCGGTGACGTCCTCGCCGCGGGTGGCGGGCAGGCAGTGCATGAATTTGCAGCCGATGCTGCCCAGTTGCATCAGCTCCCGGTTGACCTGATAGTCGCCGAAGATGCGCACCCGCTCGTCCTTGGGCATCTCGGACTCATACAGCCCGTACCACACGTCGGTGTAGATGAAGTCCGCCCCCTTGACCAGATTGCGGTCGTCGCCGTATTCAAAGCTGCCGCCGGATTGGGCACAGTTCTTTTCAATCGCAGGCAGACAGCCGGCGGAGGGGCTGTCGGGCAGTTGATGGCCTCTGGGGCCGTAGTGGGCAAACTTCATGCCCAGTTTGGTGGTGATCATGGCCAGAGAAGCGCATACCTGAGTGGCGTCTCCCACAAAAACCACCTTGCAGTCCTCCAACTTCTTGCCCCGGGGAAGATTCTCCATAATGGTACACAGATCGCCGATCTCCTGGGTGGGGTGGTTGTAATCGCTCATGCCGTTCTGCACGGAAATGGAGCAGGCATCGGCCAACTCCACCACGGTCTTGTGGTCGATGACCCGTGCCATGACAATGTCTGTCAGCTGGCTCAGAACCTTGCCGGTGTCGCCAATGGTCTCGTGGCCGCCCAGCTGGATCATGCCGGGGCCAAGGTATTGGGCATGGCCGCCCAACTGGCTCATTGCGGTCTCAAAGGAGACGCGGGTGCGGGTAGAGGACTGCTGGAAGATCATGCCCAACGTCTTGTTTTTCATCAGCGGAGGGTAATAGCCCGCCTTGATGCAGTTCTTGATCTGCAGGGACAATTCGATGATGTCCATCAGTTCCTGCTTGGTGAAAACGCTGGTGTCGATAAAGTGACGCAGTTTTGTAGTCATATTGAATTACCTCCGGAAATGTGAGTGAAAGGAGCGGGAATGCGTCAGCCCTGAACCCGGGGCTGCTGCTGGGTAATGCAGTGGATGTTGCCGCCGCCATAGGCCACCTCGGTTGTCAGGACGGGTTCGACCGCATAGCCGGGAAAGATCTCCTTGATCTGCTCCACGGCCAGTGCGTCGTTCTCGTCGCCGTACTGGGGCAGGATGATGGCGTTGTTGGTGATGAGGAAGTTCATATAGGAGGCAATGGAGATCTCGCCCTCCGCCCGGGGGATCGCGCCGGTGGCGATGTCGATGGAATCGGCGTCCTTCAGATAGCAGGGCTTTTTCGTCATGCACAGCTTGTGCACCTTCAACTTGCGGCCCTTGGCGTCAGTGGCGTTGGACAGCGTCTCATAGGCGGCCCGGGCGGGGGCATAGAAGGGGTGCTCCGGATCGTCCGTCCAGATACAGGCGACTTCGCCGGGGCGGACATAGCAGGCCACATCGTCGATATGGCCGTTGGTCTCATAGGGGTCGATGCCGTCCTTGATCCAGATGATCTTTTCCAGATTCAGATACTCCTTGAGCATCATCTCGATCTGCTCCCTGTCAAGCTCCGGGAAGTTGCGGCCGGACTCCGGGTTCAGCAGGCACATCTCCGTGGTGATGAGGGTACCCTCGCCGTCGACGTGAATGGAGCCTCCTTCCAGAATAAAATCCAGTCCGGCGGGGCAGCTGTCGGCATCGGTGCGGTAGGAGTCAATGTCCTGCAAATCGCAGATCTTCTGAGCCATGGCGTCATCGTTGGCCCAAGGGAAATACAGGCCGTCCTTCAGGCCGCCCCAGGCGTTGAAGATCCAGTCCACGCCGCGGATCTCACCCCTGTC
>USIZ01000156.1 GCA_900554855.1 uncultured Eubacteriales bacterium
CGATCTTGGCCTTGAAGTCGGCCTCGATCTCATGCTTGATGATGAATACCACGGTCTCAAAGCCTGCGCGGCGGGCGTCGAACACGGAGTAGTCCAGAATGACTTCGCCGTTCTGACCCACCGGGTCCATCTGCTTCAGTCCGCCATAGCGGCTGCCCATACCGGCGGCCATGACGACCAGAATCGGTTTTTTCATAGTATATCCGTCTCCTTAACTTGCTTTTGTTGAAAACTGCGGCCTTTACAAAGGCTTCTCATTTGAATAGCCGTTCGGATTATTCTTCTGCCAGTTCCAGCTGTCCCGGCACATGTCGGCGATGCTCCGCTCGGCCTGCCAGCCCAGCACGCGCCTGGCCTTGTCGGCATTGGCATAGTATTCGGCCAGATCGCCCGCCCGGCGGCCCACATAGACGTGGGGCACGGCGACGCCGTTGACCTGCTCGAAGGTCTCCACCAGTTCGGTGACGCTGACGCCTTTGCCGGTGCCCAGATTGAAGATCTCGGTGCCGGTGTGATGCATGGCGTACTCCATGGCGGCCACATGGCCCTTGGCCAGATCCACCACATGGATGTAGTCCCGGATGCAGGTGCCGTCCGGAGTGGGGTAGTCCTGACCGAAGATGCTCAGCTTCTCCCGCCGTCCCACGGCCACCTGAGTGATGTAGGGCATCAGGTTGTTGGGCACGCCGTTGGGATTTTCGCCAATGCGGCCGCTCTCGTGGGCGCCAATGGGGTTGAAGTAGCGCAGCAGCACGACGGACCACTCCGGGTCGGCCGCAGCCACGCCCTGAAGGATTTTCTCGCTCATGACCTTCGTCCAGCCATAGGGGTTGGTGCACTCGCCGGTAGGCATGGTCTCCACATAGGGGATCGGGTTGTCCAGACCATACACCGTGGCAGAGGAGGAAAAGATCATCCGCTTCACGCCGAACTCCCGCATGACATCACAGAGGGTCAGCGTGGCGTTCAGGTTGTTCTGGTAATATTCCAGCGGCTTCTGCACACTCTCGCCCACCGCCTTGAGTCCGGCAAACTGAATGACGCAGTCAATCCTGTGGTTTTCAAAAATGGGGCGCACCGCCGCTCTGTCGCAGACGTTCACCTCATAGAAGGGGATCTTCTTCCCCGTCAGTTCCTCCACGCGGCGCAGAGATTCTGCGCTGCTGTTGCAGAGGTTATCAGCGGCGACCACATCATAGCCCTGCTCCAGAAACTCCAGACAGGTGTGGGAGCCAATATATCCGCATCCGCCGGCAACCAGTACCGCCATGCACAACACTCCTTCTTTTCAGATGAAGACATTATACTTTAATCGGAATGGTTTGTCAATTTCCTACAGTTTTTCGCGTATTTTTAGTGCAATTTAACATAAATCAAACGGCCCGCTGTGTTTTTTGCACAGCGGGCCGCAGGAAAGTGGATTTATTTTTTGGGATTGGCCTTCTCGTCCCAGACGGGCAGGTCGATGCCGGCCACCTCGGAGGTGAAGGGGGTGCCGTCCTGCTTCTCGAAGTGCTTCCATGCCCGAAGCACATAACGCAGGCCGATATACAGCAGGGGCAGGTTGCAGTAGACCATCAGGATATTGGCAAAGTCGCTCAGGTTCCACAGCGCGCCCAGATCCATGCCGGCGATGTTGGTGATGACGCCGAAGGAGATGACGAGCAGGCAGATGACGCGGATCACATTGATGAACACCTTGTTGGCGGAAATGCGCTTGGCGCACATCTCGGTGAAGGACATGAAGCCCACCAGGCAGGTGTAAGCGAACAGGCAGAAGCACAGGCTGACCAGAATCGTGACCAGGTGATAGGCACCGCTTACGCCGCCGGTCAGGCCGCCACAGGAGGCGAGGAACTTATCCAGCTTGCCCAGCTCCATCCAGGCCGCGCCGTCCGCGCCCGTCCACATCCGACCCATGACCACGACAAAGCCGGTCAGTGTGCAGATGACGATCGTGTCCAGGAATACGCCCAGCGCCTGTACGCAGCCCTGATCGCAGGGGTGCTTGGCGTCGGCGGCGGCAGCGGGCATGGTGATGGTGCCCTGGCCGGCCTCGTTGCTCATCAGGCCGCGCTTGATGCCCTGGCTGAGCGCCACGCCGAAGGCACCGCCGAAGATGGCCTCGGGCTGGAAAGCGCCGGAGAACACAGCGGCAAAGAACCACGGGATGCGGGTCAGGTTGACCAGCACCAGAACGATGACTGTCAGCACATAGATGACCGCCATGATGGGCACCAGCAGGTCGGTGACCTTGGTGATCTTCTTGATGCCGCCGAAGCTCACCAGAGCGGTGACCACGATGAGCACCGCAAAGGAGATCCAGTAGAGGGCGGAGTTGGTGGCGATGGTCTTGCCGGTGATGGTCTGAGCGATGGCGCCCACGGCGGAGACCGTGTTGAAGCCCTGCGCGGGGAAGCACAGGAAGGCGTAGACAATGTACAGCACGCTGAGGGCGACGCCGACCCACGCGGCGTTTTTCAGCAGGCGGCGGCCATAGAAGGGCAGGCCGCCCACATACTCGTCACCCTTCTTCTCCTTGAACAGCTGAGCCAGGGTGCCCTCCACAAAGGCGGTGGCCATGCCAAAGAAGGCGGAGACCCACATCCAGAACAGCGCGCCGGGGCCGCCGATGCTGATGGCGCCGGTGACGCCCAGAATGTTGCCCGGGCCCACCCGCATGGCGGTGGACAGCAGGAAGGCGGCCAGAGACGAAATGCCGGTCTTGCCGCTCCTGCTGTGCAGCAGCACGTTCAGGCCATAGCGGAACTTGCGCACCTGAATAAAGCGCAGCTTGAAGGTCAGGAAAATGCCGGTACCCACCAGCAGGATAATGGCCAGACTGAAGTTGCCCAGAATGGGAATGGCCGCATACCAGTCCAGATTTGTGGGGAAATCCCAGAACAAGTCGGAGACGACCTGGATCTTTTCACAGATCGCGTTGACTGCATCGAATAGAGCCTGCATTGCAAAACCCCTCCTCAATCAATTCTCTACCATATCATAACTGTATTTTTTACAAATGTATAGCGGAGTTTCCCCTTGATTTCTTGCAAAAAGTGCTGTATTCTGAATGTGTACAATATCACGTCATTCCGAGCGAAGCGAAGCATCTTAAAATACATGTCTCCGACAGAAAACAGACCCTATGTAGGAGTCGGTGCGGTAAGATCCTTCGGCCTCAGGATGACACTTGCCTTACATGGAAGGAGGCCCTCCCATGCCCATCAATCCCGATCAGGCAGACAAGCGGGGGTATCTGAAGGAACCGTTCCGGCTCTTTCATCTGAAGGACCGCTCCAATGCGCCTATTGCCTACCACTATCACGAATTTCATAAGCTCATTCTGTTCCTCTCCGGAGATCTGACCTACCGGGTGGAGGGGCGGGGCTACACCCCCGCCGGGGGCGATCTGCTGCTCATTCCCGCCCACGCCATCCATCAGCCGGTCATCGGGAGCAAGGCGCCGTATGCCCGGATCATTCTCTGGATCCAGCCCGATGCACTGGAGCGGCGGGGGCTGGAGGGGTGCTTTACGCGCTGCCGGGAGCAGAACTCCTATCTGCTCTCCCGGGATCAGTACGACCGGGCCGGACTGCTGGAGCTGCTGCACGCACTGGAGCAGAGCGAGCGCGGCGGGGAATTTGGGGACGAGGTGCTGGCCGAGGCGCTCTTTTTGCAGATCATGGTGCAGCTCAACCGATGGGTGCTGCGCAAGAGCCCGGAAGTGCGGGAGTCCAACGCCCGTTCCGATGCCAAGATCGACGAGATCCTGCGCTATATCAACGACAATCTGACCGCCGATCTGTCGGTGGACGAGCTGGGGCAGCGGTTCTACCTGAGCCGCAGCTGGCTGATGCACCGGTTCAAGTCCATCACCGGCTGTCCCATCCACCAGTATGTGCTCCAGAAGCGGCTCATTCTGGCCGCCCAGCTGCTCCGGGAGGGGGAGAGCGTGGGCGAAGCCGCCCAACGGAGCGGGTTCACGGACTATTCCGCCTTCCTGCGTGCGTTCCGCCGGGCCTACGGTGTGTCGCCAAGGGAGTATCGATAAAGAGAGAAGGACGCCCCTTTTGGGACGTCCTTCTTATTATATTATGATATATGGACTTGATGCCTTTGGAGATCAGGCCAGAGCGGCGGTGATGAGGGCCATCTTGTAGACCTCGTC
>USIZ01000157.1 GCA_900554855.1 uncultured Eubacteriales bacterium
CTCTTCCGATCTTTGATCTGTTCGTCCGGCTCAGCCATCTCCGCCTTGGTGCGGCGGATCAGATACTCCATGCTGCCCACATAGCCGCCCACGATGCCGGCCTGGATCTGGGAGATGGTGTCATAGCCCAGCATTTTGTCGGGCAGATTCAGTTCCACATGGGGGAGCATGGCGGCGTTCTGGGCCAGCGCATCCATGCTGACCCGGACGCCGGGACAGATGCTGCCGCCCACATAGACATCGCCGGCGTCCACTGCGTCCACCGTGGTGGCGGTGCCGAAGTCCAGCACCAAAAGGGGCGCGCCGTATTTTTCCACGGCGGCCATGCAGGCCACGCTCCGGTCCGCACCGTGCTCGTTGGTGGTGGCGCCGCCCAGATAGCCCAGCTCGGCAAAGACATCCTCGTTGATGACCAGCGGTCTGCGGCCCAGATACTTCACCATGGCGTTTTTCAGCGAGTACATGATGCCGGGCACCACGCTGGCGATGATGACATCCTCGATCTGCTCCGGCTGCCAGCCAAAGCGGTTCAGATAGTCGCAGAGCGTGAGGCCGATCTCGTCGGAGGTCTGGCTGCCCTTCGTCATAAGGCGGAACGTGCCCAGCAGGTCTTTCTTTGTCAGGTCATAGAGACCAAACTCAATATTGGTGTTGCCCACGTCAATGGTCAGCAGCATAGCGGTTCCTCCTGTTATTCAAGCGTTTTGACGCAGCAGACCGCGGTGCCGCGCTGGATGGTGATGACGCCGTAGGTATGTCCGTAGCCGATGCTGCCCGGGTTGAGCAGCTGAAGCGAGCCGAAGTCGTCATAGTAGGGAATGTGGGTGTGGCCGCACAGCAGCACGTCGGCCTGTTCGCGGATGGCGTGGCTGACTGCGCCGGAGTAGCCGCTCTTCACGCCAAAGGTATGGCCGTGGCAGAGCAAAAAGCAAATGCCGTCCAGCGTAACCTTCTTCTCGGTGGGATAGTCGGCCATGCTCCAGTCGCAGTTGCCGACCACCTGATAAAGCGGTGTGTCCGGGAAGGCATAGGTCAGCTCTTCGGCGTCCCGCCAGCAGTCGCCCAGATGAAAAATGGCGCCGGGGCGTTCCTGCTCGGCGGCTAAAATCATGGATTCCCGGTCGCCGTGGGAATCGGAAAAAACAAGGATCTTCATATCATATCTCCGTTTACGCCGCCGGTCACACAGGGCGGGGGCGCGCATATACTGAGAGTGAAATCAGGAAAGGCGGTCTGATCTATGGCAGAAAAGCAGAACGGGTTTCCCGGCGCCGAAGCGCTGATGAAGGACAAAGAAAAGCTGCGCCAGGTGCTTGCCTCACCGGAGGTGCGCCAGCTGGCGGCGGTGCTCAATACTCAGAGCGGCGGGCAGCTCCGGCATGCGGCACGCAGTGCTCAGAGCGGTGATACCGCCCAGCTGGAGCAGATGATGCGTGCGCTGGGAGCCAGCCCGGAGGGGGCAAAGCTGATGGAGCAGCTTCAGAAAATGCTGGGAAAATAACCGACTGTGCGGGAGGAGGGGAGCGCTATGAGCGATTTTGAGGAAAAACTGAATGCCATCCTCTCCTCGCCGGAGACCATGGAGCAGATCTCCGCCATTGCCAGCAGTCTGAGCGGCGGAGCCAAACAGTCGGAGAGCGGCGATGCGCCGCCCGACAACACCCCGGCGCAGAGCGGACCGGATCTCTCCGGACTTGGAGATCTGCTGGGCGGGCTGGACAGCGGGATGCTGGAGCGTATCCTGCCGCTGGTGCGGGAGTACCAGGCGGGAAATGATGAGAAACAAGCTCTGCTCAATGCTCTGAAGCCCTTCCTGCGCCAGGAGAGCCGGGAAAAGGTGGATAAGGCCATTCGGATCACGCGGCTGTCCCGGGTGATCCGTTCCTCCATGTTGTTGTTCCGGGAGGACGGCCATGTATAACCGCTATATCCCCCAGGGAGATTTTATTCCCGCAGAGTCGGCGGAACAGGGCGGGAGAGAGAATCGGCCGCCGCGCCGGAGCGGACTGCCGGGCGGTTTATTCACCGGCGTGCCGGATCTGAATGGCCTTTTGAAAATGCTCCATCTGGACCGCTTTGACAAGGGCGATATCCTGCTCCTGCTGGTGCTGGTTTATTTGTTCATCGAAAGCGAAGACGAGGATTGGCTCATTGTCCTCGCCCTCGTGCTCCTGATGGGATTCTGACCGGTCTGCGCTTTAAATTGCGCCCACCGCAGTGGGCGCAATAGAGTAGGTCTCTTCTGATTGAGCAAACAGAGTTTGCTCAATCAGAGCTGAAGAAATCCGATTTTCTTGTAGACCTTCCGCAGCGTCTTGTTTGCCACATAGCTGGCCTTCTCCGCACCCTGCTTGTAGACGTCCAACAGATAGGCCTTGTCGGCGATGAGCCGGGTAGCCTCCTCCCGGATAGGAGGCAGGGTTTCCACCACGGCCTCGCCCACCTTGGGCTTGAATGCGCCATAGCCCTGACCGGCGAACTCCGCCTCGATCTCGGCGGGGGTCTTGCCGGTGCAGGCGGCGTAGATGTTGATGAGGTTGCTGACGCCGGGCTTCTCCTTCAGGTCGAAGCGGACGCAGTTTTCCGTGTCGCTGTCAGTGACGGCGCGCTTGAATTTGCGCATGATGTCCTCTGGCTTTTCCATCAGGAATACGCAGCCATCTGGGATGGATTTGCTCATCTTGCTGTCCGGGGCGTTCAGGCTCATGACCCGGGCGCCCTCCTTGGGAATGAAGGGTTCTGGGATCTTGAACACATCGCCGTAGACACCGTTGAAGCGCTTGGCGATGTCGCGGGTCAGCTCGCAGTGCTGCTTCTGATCCTCACCCACCGGGACGTAGTCCGGCTGATAGAGCAGAATATCTGCCGCCATCAGAGCAGGGTAAGTGAAGAGACCGGCGTTGATATTGTCGGCGTGCTTGGCGGATTTGTCCTTGAACTGGGTCATACGGCTGAGCTCACCGAACATGGTGTAGCAGTCCAGCACCCAGCCCAGCTGAGCGTGGGCAGGTACATGACTCTGCACGAACAGGGTGTTCTTTTCGGGATCCAGACCGCAGGCGATGTAGATGGCCAGCTGTTCCAGCGTGCGCCGACGCAGATCGGCGGGAGTCTGGCGGACGGTGATGGTGTGCATATCGGCCATGAAGTAGTAGCAGTCGTACTGCTCAGCCCGGGCGGCCCAGGTCTTGATCGCACCCAGATAGTTGCCCAGGTGCAGGTCGCCGCTGGGCTGGATGCCAGACAGCATTACTTTCTTGGCAGTAGTTTTTTCTTCCATGATGGTTCCTCGACTTTCTGGTGGACAGGCGGGCAGGCCGCCTATGCATTAAACCATTAAATTGTTATTCTTCATGATAGCACACCGGGGGGAAAAGTGCAATTCTTTTCCGCACTTGCCAAGCCTTGCCGTCCGATATTATAATAGGGGCAAGAACAGATAGAAAGAAAAGAGGCGTGCGTTTTGCTGGATCTGAGCTCGACCTTGTTTTTCAAGGGGAAATTCCAAATTACATCAGAGCAGGATACCGACTTGCTCTGGACGCTGATCTATAAGATACGGGGCTGGATGCTGCCCAAGTGGCGGCGCAGCGGAGAACAGCTGCCGGAGGATCTGAAGGTGTGGTCCAAATGGAAAATGGGCAGCAGATTTTCTTCCGAAAACGGCATTGTGCATCTGAGTTCGCGTCACTTTGAGGAGAATGGACTGCACTTCTGGGCCTGCCAGATCACGGAGTCCTGGCCCTCTCAGAATGGATGCGCCCCCCGGGAGTGGACCACAGAGGTCGGCTTCTGCCAGCATACCGTCAGTTCCGCCGAGGTGAGTATCGTCATCTATTACAGCGACCGCCCCGGTTTCATCGGCCCCTGCGAGGCACCTCCTGCGGCCTCGGTGCCCAAACTCATTCGCTCCCTGTGCACTGCTCCGGCCCTGCGGTGTGTGGTGGGGAACTACCCGGTGCGGCTGGAGAGTATTCGCCTGGCTCCCGGCGATTTTCCTGCTTTCTGGAAGGCGGTATGTGACGAATCGCGTGAGATACCGCTGGTCTATCTCAGCCCGCGGGGAGAGGAGAACGGGACGGCGCCGGCCGGACCGCTGTTGGATCCCCAGCGCCTGGCGGGTATTCTCGGCCCCAACGCGCTGGTCTATTAT
>USIZ01000158.1 GCA_900554855.1 uncultured Eubacteriales bacterium
CCAGCCGGGACCAGCGGCCCAGCTCCTCCTGATATTCGCCGGCCCGTCCGGCCATAGCGTTGGTGTCCACATAGACCGGGTAGACCGGGTCGCACACCGCAACGACGTTGTCCGTACCGAAGATGTCGCCGATGTTGCCGCAGTCGCTTTTGGCGCCGTCGGAGACGAAGATCTCGTCCTCGGCGATCTCCACGCCCCGGGCGCGGAAGTCGTTCTCTGCAATGGCATGGCGCAGGAACTCGTAGGCTTGCTCCGGGCCGTAGCCCTTGAAGGTCTCCTTGCGGGACATCTCGTCCACCGCTTCATGCATGGCGGAGATGACCGCCGGGACAAGAGGCAGGGTGACGTCGCCGATACCCATTTTGATGAGCTTTGCCTCCGGGTGCTCCGCAGTGTAGGCGGCGGTGCGCCGGGCGATCTCGGAGAACAGGTAGCTGCCGGGCAGCTTCTGATAATTGGAGTTGATTTTAGCCAATGGTATCTTCCTCCCATATTCTATATGTATCGCGGTCAGAGCCGGTCCTCCAGCACCTGAATGGCAGTCTGTACCATCCGGGCACCGCTGTCCATGCTCTTTTTCTGGATGTACCGGTGGGCCTCTTCTTCCGATAGCCCGTCCCGCTCCATCAGGTGGCGCTTTGCCTTGGACACCGCCTCGTTTTCTTCTTCATTCCGCTTGGGCCGCAGGGCCTTTTCCAACCGATGCCCCACCTGGAGCACCATATTGACGCTGGCACACAGGTCACCCTTGGAGACCGGCGCAGCCAGCTTGAAGATGTCGTCGCTCAGCATATCCAGCATGTCCTGCCGGGCGATTACCACCATGGTGCTGGCCGGCGGCAGATCATAGAACAGATCCTCCGCCGAACCATCCCGCAGCTTGTAGCCGCATACGATGGTGCCGATATGCTGTTTTGCGACCAGTCGCTTGACCTCGCCGCCGCTTCGGGCTTTGCAGCAGACGGCTACACTGCCGCCCTCCAGAATATCACAGATGCGTTCACAGCTCTTCTCGCTCTCAAACGCAACGATGATCTTTTCCAATCGGCATCACTTCCTCCCTCTTGCAATGAAAAACCGGGGAATCAGTATGCGATAATGTACTTCTCCCGCTCCCAACCAGAGACATGGGCACGGTATTCCTCCCACTCGGCCTTTTTGCTGTCCAGATAAGCCTGACCGACATGGGGGCCGAGGGTATCCATGACCAGCTGATCCTGCTGCATGAGCTCCAGCGCCTCGTTGAGGTCGCCGGGCAGATCCTCGATCCCCTTGGCGCGGCGTCCGGCCTCGTCCATCTCATAGAGGTTTTCCGTCACCTCGCTGGGCGGGGTCATGAAGCGCTCAATGCCGTCCAGTCCGGCGGCCAGGCAGACCGCCAATGCCAGATAGGGGTTGCAGCAGGGATCCGGGGAGCGCAGCTCGATGCGGGTACCCACGCCCCGGGAAGCGGGAATGCGGATCAGCGAGGAGCGGTTGGAGGACGACCAAGCCACATAGGTCGGAGCCTCATAGCCGCGCACCAGACGCTTGTAGGAGTTCACCAGCGGATTGGTCACCGCCGTAAAGCCCCGGACATGAGCCAGCAGGCCGGCCATAAAGGCATAGGCTTCCGAGGACAGCTCCCGCTCTCCGTTGGGATTGTAGAACACGTTCTTTCCATCCCGGAACAGCGACATATTGATATGCATACCGGAACCACTGACGCCGAAGATGGGCTTGGGCATAAACGTAGCGTGCAGACCGTTGCGCTGAGCCAGCACCTTGACTCCCAGCTTGAACGTCATGATGTTGTCCGCCGTGCGCAGGGCGTCGTCATATTTGAAGTCGATCTCATGCTGACCGGCGGCCGCCTCGTGGTGAGATGCCTCCACCTCAAAGCCAAGCTCCTCCAGTGCCAGGCAGATCTCCCGGCGGGTGGCCTCGCCGTGATCCAGCGGGCCCAGATCGAAATAGCCGGCCTCGTCATTGGTCTTGGTGGTGGGCTTGCCCTCCTCGTCGGTCTGGAACAGGAAGAACTCGCACTCGGGACCTACATTAAATGTATAGCCCATTTTTGTGGCACGATCAACCACCCGCTTCAGCACCGCCCGGGGGTCACCCACAAAGGGAGTGCCGTCGGCATTGTACACATCGCAGATGAAACTGGCCACCTTGCCCCGCTGGGGGCGCCACGGATAGATGCAGAAGGTGTCCAGATCGGGCACCAGATACTGATCGGACTCATTGACGCTGGTAAAGCCCTCGATAGAAGAGCCGTCAATGGAGATCTCACCGTCCAGTGCGCGGTCCAGCTGGGAAACGGTAACGGCGACATTCTTCATCTGACCCAGCACATCGACGAACTGCATCCGGATGAATTTGACGTCCTCTTCCTCAACAATGCGGACAATATCTTCCTTGGTAAGGGACACGGCTGTCCACTTCCTTTCTAGTCAGCTGTCACGATTCTGCAAGTGCAGCGTGATAAGAATTCATATTATAGTTCAAGTATACACGTCCGCTTCCATCTGTCAAGGCGTAACTGTAATTTTTTGACGCAGAAAATTCATCATCAGTCAGTTTTCCATAAATTCAATGGTTACACATCCCCCCTTTTGCGGTATTTTGAATAAAGATAAAATAGGACTTGCAAAACGTATGAATTGGGTGTATGCTGTGTACAGTTAGAAAAGAGCCGCGCCAACCGGCAGGATATAAAACAGATCATCAGGGAGACAATGGGGTTTCTTAAATAGGGCACCTCCGTCTCCCTTATTGGCGTTTCCACCGGTAATTCACTAGGAAAGGGCTGTTATATCAATGAACATTTCCGAAATCTTTGGCTCCAACGTGTTCAATGAGACCGTTATGAAGGAGCGCCTTCCCAAGAAGGTTTTCGCCGAGGTCATGGACGTCATGGCTCACGGCGGACAGATCAGCATGGCATCCGCCGATGTGGTGGCCAACGCCATGAAGGACTGGGCTGTGGAAAAGGGTGCCACCCACTACACCCACTGGTTCCAGCCGCTGACCGGCACCACCGCTGAGAAGCATGATTCCTTTATTACCAATCCCGTCGCCGGCAAGACCCTGCTGCAGCTCACCGGCAAGCAGCTCATCATGGGCGAGCCTGACGCCTCCTCCTTCCCCTCCGGCGGTCTGCGCGCCACCTCCTACGCCCGCGGCTACACCGCATGGGACATGACCTCCCCCGCTTTTGTGAAGGAGATGTCCTGCGGCAATATTCTCTGCATCCCCACCATCTTCGTCTCCTACACCGGCGAGGCGCTGGACACCAAGACCCCGCTGCTGCGCTCTATGGAGGCCATCAGCGAGCAGGCCATCCGCGTGCTGCGGCTGTTTGGCAACACCGAGGCCCAGAAGGTCGCCCCCTCCGTCGGCCCTGAGCAGGAGTATTTCCTGGTAGACCGCCAGAAGTACCTGACCCGCCGCGACCTCATCTACTGCGGCCGCACCCTGTTCGGTGCCCCCGCCCCCAAGGGTCAGGAGCTGGACGACCAGTACTTCGGCGTCATCCGTGAGCGCGTCGGCGCATTTATGAAGGATCTGAACATCGAGCTCTGGAAGCTGGGCATCACCGCCACTACCCAGCACAACGAGGTGGCTCCCGCCCAGCACGAAATGGCTCCCATCTTCTCCATGGCCAACGTGTCCGTCGACCAGAACCAGCTGGCTATGGAGACCATGAAGCGGGTCGCCACCCGTCACGGTCTGGTCTGCCTGCTGCACGAGAAGCCCTATGCAGGGGTCAACGGCTCCGGCAAGCACAACAACTGGTCCATCAGCACCGATCTGGGTGAGAACCTGATGGATCCCGGCGACGATCCCCAGCACAACCTGCAGTTCCAGCTCGTGCTGGCCTGCATTCTGAAGGCTGTGGACACCCACGCCGATCTGCTGCGCCAGAGCGCCAGCGATGTGGGCAACGACCACCGTCTGGGCGCTCAGGAAGCGCCCCCCGCCATCATCTCCATCTTCCTGGGCGACCAGCTGGATGAAGTGGTGCAGAACATCGTCAGCGGCACCGCCGGTGCCGGCACCGGCGCCAGCAGCCTGGACTCCGGCGTCTCCACCGTACCTGTGCTGACCAAGGATGCCACCGACCGCAACCGCACCTCCCCCTTCGCCTTCACCGGCAACAAG
>USIZ01000159.1 GCA_900554855.1 uncultured Eubacteriales bacterium
GGCGCGGTAAGCCTCGCACAGCGCGTGAGTGCTGGAGGCACAGGCGGAGGTGAAGCCCATGGAGGGACCCTTCGCACCGTGGCGGATGGAGATCTCACCGGCGGCGTCGTTGGGCATCATCATGGTGATGGTATAGGGAGAGACCCGGCGGGGGCCTTTATCTTTTAGTTTAGAGTATTCGTCGCACAGAGAGGACAGACCGCCGATGCCGGAGCTGAAGTAAACGCCCAGACGCTCGGGATCGATCTTGCCGGCCAGACCGGCATCCTCCATGGCCTCAACGGAGGCGGCCACGGCGAACTGGCAGAACGGGTCATTCCGGCGCACGAAGCTGCGGTCCATGGTCAGCAGGGGATCAAAGCCCTTGACCTCAGCCGCCAGAGTGGCCTTGTAGTCAGTGGTATCAAATTTGGTGATGGGGCCGATGCCGTGCTTACCGGCCAGCAGATTGGACCAGGTGTCGTGGACGTTGTTGCCCACGGGGGTGACGGCGCCGAGACCGGTCACAACGACTCTTCTCACTATGATCTTCCTTTCCGGTTCAAGGAAACGGGAAGATTTCCCGTCTGCTTGGAAAAAACAAATTCGACTGTCCCGGCGCAGTGTCGGGACAGGAGGGCAGGCATGAGCTATGCCTGAAAGCCGGATATTCAGCGGCGATTTGCCGTGAAACCGGCGTGTATTGCGCAGGAGCCGGATAAACCGGCTCCCTTGACGCAATTACATGGCGATGCCGCCATCCACACGGATGACCTCGCCGGTGATATACTTGGCTTTGTCACTGGCCAGATAGGCGGCCAGCTCTGCAATGTCGTCGGCCTCACCCATGAAGCCCAGCGGAATAGTGTCCAGAATGGCCTGCAGGTCCTTCGGATCCATGGCGTCGGTCATGGGGGTGCGGATGGCACCGGGGGCAATGGCGTTGCAGTTGATGTGGCGGGAGGCCAGCTCCCGTGCCACAGTTTTGGTGAGACCCACTACGCCGGCCTTGGAGGAGGAGTAGTTGGCCTGACCCGCGTTGCCGGTCAGACCGGCGACGGAGCTGATGTTGATGATCTTGCCCGCCTTCTTCTTCATGAAGTTGCGGTAGCAGGCCTTGATCGTGTTGAACATGCTCTTGAGGTTGACATCCAGAACGGAATCCCAGTCAGCCTCGGTCATGGCCAGCAACACCTTATCCCGGGTGATGCCCGCGTTGTTGACCAGAATGTCCACACCGCCGAACTCGGAGATGATCTCCTTGATGGCGGCCTGTGTCTCCTCAAAATTGGACACGTCACAGACCTTGCACACCACCTTGCGGCCCATGGCCTCAATGGCAGCGACCGTCTCCTCGGCGGGGGCAGGATTGCCGACGTAGAGAATGGCGATGTCTGCGCCCTCGGAGGCCAGCTTCTTGGCGATGGCGGCGCCGATGCCCTGGCTTCCGCCGGTCACCAGTGCGACTTTTCCTTCCAGTGTCATGCTTTGACCTCCTCAATGGTGTGCTTCAGACTTTCGGCGTCCTCCACAATGAGTGCACGGACGTCGGAGTTGATCTTGCCGATCAGGCCGGCCAGCGTTTTGCCGGGACCGACCTCGATAAAGGTGTCCACACCGGCGGCGATCATGTTCTCCACGATGGTCTGCCAGCGTACCGGGTTCTCCACCTGACGGGACAGCAGATCCTTGAACTGGCCGTCCTCATAGGGCTGCGCAGTCACATTAGAATAAAGCGGGCAGCTGGGGGTGCCAAACTCCATGGGAGCGAGTACCTCGGCCAGACCCTTGGCGGCGGAGGACATGAAGGGGGAGTGGAATGCACCGCTCACCTTCAGGGGCAGCGCACGACCGCCTGCCGCTTTGACCGCCGCCTTGAAGCCGTCCATGCTGGAGCTGAGTCCGGCGCAGACGGTCTGAGCGGGGGAGTTGTAGTTGACGGGGTAGACCTGATCGAACTGACTGGCCAGCTCCTCTACCTTCTCCGGGGGCAGCTTGACAACAGCGACCATGGCGGAGTCGGCGGCATTGGAGGCCTCCTGCATCAGCTCGCCGCGGCGGCAGACCAGCTTGAAGCCGTCCTCCAGAGAGACAGCGCCGGAAAAAGCCAGCGCGGAGATCTCACCCAGAGAGAAACCGGCCAGCGCGTCAGGCTGAATGCCAGCCTCGACCAGTGCCCGGGCAGCGGCCACTTCGACGGCGAACATATCGGGCTGGGTGTTGGCCGTAACGGTCAGCTCTTCCTTGGTACCGTTGAAGCACTGCTCACTGGTACCGGGGCGGATGCCGTCACACAGCTCGAACACTGCCTTGGCGGCGTCACTGCACTCATAGAGCTCCTTTCCCATGCCCGGAGCCTGAGCGCCCTGGCCGGAAAAGACAAAAGCGATTTTACCCATAGTTCAGATAATCTGAGATCAGATCTTGCTCTCGATGAAGTCGACCAGCTCGCCGATGGTGTTCATCTTCTCTTCCAGCTCCAGTTCGACGTCCAGCTCTTCCTCCAGCTCCATGACCATCTCGACGGTCTCCAGGGAGTCGATGCCCAGGCTCTCGAAAGTGGTGTCACGGGTGAACTCGGAAGCGTCACGGCCAGTGTGGTCAGCCAGAACCTCAGTCAGCTTAGCGTAGATATCCATAATAATTTCCTCCTGATATTTTCAGTAAACTATTCCGCTCAAACAGACGGAATTTCAGCGCAGAGCATAGCTATGCACTCTAACTTTATTTACTATATAGGCTCCGCATCCATTTGTCAAGATTTTCGCATTCATGAAGTACAGGATAATCGGCACAAAATGCTGAAATGTCTAGTAAAAATAAACAAAGGGAAAAGCCTTGACAGGGGCGAGCGCTCCATATATAATACATGTGAAAATTGAACAGCCTTATCAAGAGTGGTGGAGGGATCGGCCCGATGAAGCCCGGCAACCTGCCCGGCGTGCAAGCGCATGGCAAGGTGCTAATTCCGGCGGTATGTATCGAAAGATGAGGGTACTTACGAGAACACGTTCCGCCGAGGAACGTGCTTTTTTAATCGATTCTTTAGGGCTGATTCAAAAAGAAAAGGAAAGGAAGATCCCTATGAAAGAACACATCTTTACTTCTGAATCTGTCACCGAAGGACATCCCGACAAAATCTGCGACCAGATCTCCGACGCAGTTCTAGACGCCATTCTGGAGCAGGACCCCAACGGCCGGGTCGCCTGCGAGACCGTGACTACCACCGGCATGGTGATGGTGATGGGCGAGATCTCTACCACCGCCTATGCGGACATCCCCTCCATCGTGCGCAAGACCGTGGAGCGCATCGGTTATAATGACTCCGCCTCCGGTTTTGATGCCAAGAGCTGCGCCGTGCTGACCAGCATCGATGAGCAGTCTCCCGACATTGCTCTCGGCGTGGATCACTCCATGGAGTATAAGGCAGATGCCAAGGACGCTGCCGATCTGGTGGGTGCCGGCGATCAGGGTATGATGTTTGGCTTCGCCTGCGATGAGACCCCCGAGCTGATGCCCGCTCCCATCTCACTGTCCCATCAGCTGGCCCACCGCTTGACCGAGGTGCGCAAGGACGGCACGCTGCCCTGGCTGCGCCCGGACGGCAAGACCCAGGTGACCGTGGCCTATGACGAGCAGAACCATGTGGACTGGTGCCCGGCCATCGTGGTGTCCACCCAGCACGCGCCGGAGATCGAACTGAAAGATCTGCGGGAGGCCGTCATTGATACGGTCATCCGCCCGGTTCTGCCTGAAAACTATATCCGCCCCGAGACCAAGCTCTATGTGAACCCCACCGGGCGCTTTGTGGTGGGTGGCCCCTGCGGCGATACCGGTCTGACCGGCCGCAAGATCATTGTCGATACCTATGGCGGCGCGGCTGCCCACGGCGGCGGCTGCTTCTCCGGCAAGGATCCCACCAAGGTGGACCGCTCCGCGGCCTATATGGCGCGTCATGTGGCCAAGAATATTGTGGCCGCCGGCCTTGCACGCCGCTGCCAGATCGAGCTGGCCTATGCCATCGGCGTGGCCCATCCCGTCTCTGTGCTGGTGGATACCCAGGGCACCGGTGTCCTGCCTGATGAGCAGCTCAGCGAGATCGTCAACCGCACGTTCGATCTGAGTCCTGCCCCCATCATCTCTT
>USIZ01000160.1 GCA_900554855.1 uncultured Eubacteriales bacterium
AAAATGGTAACACATCGTTGTGATGCCGCCCCATTTCGTTTCTTTACACTGAAATGGGCTTATAGTAATATACTTACTGTAAGAATGTGCAGATATCTGTGCATTGTGCACAGCCGGTCTCTTCTGGGGGAGGAGTGGCCGGGTAAGCTGTGCAATCCCGTGAAAACGGGGGAGATCACTCAATAAGAGAAAATGAGGAGGTAAACTATGTCTTCAGCAGCATCCGCAGCAGCCAGTTCTGCTGCCGCCGCTTCCGGAATTCCCTTCCTGAGCAGCGTTCCTGTTTCCGCCGCCCTGCTGGTCATTGGCATCGTTCTGTTCGTTGTCATGTGCTACAAGGGCATCCACACTGCCGTTTCTGCTATTATTGCGTCCGCTATCGTCGCTCTGGGCAGCAGCACCGGCTTCCTCGACACCATCACTACCACCTGGTCCAAGGGCCTGGGTGACTTCGCTCTGCAGAGCGGCCTGGCCTTCATCTCCGCCGGCCTGTTCTCCTACCTGATGCGTGAGACCCGTTCCGGTGAGGCCATTGCCGACAAGTTCATCAAGATCATCGGCGCTGACCACTCTCCCTACATCATCGCCGTCACCGCTGCCGTGCTGCAGCTGGCCGGCATCCAGAGCTACATCTTCATCGTGGCCACCATGACCTTCTCTCTGATGAAGCAGGCAAACCTGCCCATCTACATCGGTTATGCGGCCTGCATCGCGGTGCCTCCCATCATCACCTTCACGATGCCCGGTGTTACCGCTATGCCTAACGTGCTACCCACCACCTTCCTGGGCACCACCACTTGGGCTGCTCCCGTCCTGTCTCTGGCCACCGCTGCTACCGGCATCGTTCTGATGATCCTCTATATGCAGCACCTCATCAAGCAGGCTCGTAAGAACAACATCGGCTACACCACCGACGCGGAGAACGAGTATGGCGCCAGCAAGATGTTCGGCGACATCGAGCTCCCCGCTTTCTGGAAGTCCGTTCTGCCCATCATCCTGGTCATCGTTCTGGCCGCTGTGTTCCAGCTGGGTATTGGCTGGAGCGCCATGAACGCCCTGATCTTCGCCATGTGGATCACCTCCGCCGTTGTCGTTCTGCTGAACTGGAACGTCGTCATCCACCAGATCAAGATCACCCGCGCTCTGAGCCAGGGCTGCACCGAGATGTTCCCCTTCATCGTCATGTCCGGCTGCGTTTACGGCTTCGGCATGGTGACTCAGCAGTCCGCCTGCTTCAAGCCCCTGCTCGACATGATCATGAGCATCAACCTGAACCCCTACATCACCTGCTGGCTGTCTGTCTGCCTGATCGCCGCTCTGTGCGCCGACGGTGTCAGCGGCATGGTCATGTGGCTGTCCATCTTCGGCAGCCAGTACGGCATGGGCAGCGCGCTGCAGGTTTCCGGTCAGGTCAACCCCGCCGCTATCCACCGTATCGCGGTTTCCGCTGCGACCACCTTCGACTCTCTGCCTCATTCCCCGATGCTGGCTCAGGGCATGGCCGTGTTCAAAACCAATATGAAGGAATCTTACAAGTACAGCTTCGTTCTGACGGTCATCTTCCCCGTGATCTTCAGCCTTGTTGCTGTGGTCGGCGCCATCATCTTCTATTGATCGCCTGACGGTTTCTTTCAAACCACAACAGGAGCCGGGATGCTTGCATCCCGGCTCCTGAGCGTCAAAGGGGTCTTTCGCATTTACTACTCTTTGTTCCCTGAACCCTGAATGCCTTGACAGCAAAGGCTTTTGTCCGCTATCATAAGTGCAATGCCCACATGGGCTTCACTCTTATAAAAAGGAATTGAACCAATGAAAAACAGCAAAAGCAAGCGCATCCTGTTCGTTATGTTTTTCCCGGTGGTGTTCGTGCTCATTATGCTCACCATCGGTCTGCCGCAGCAGCTGCTTACCGCAGCCACCGTGGGCACGGAGAAGTTTAAGGTCACGGACTTCAACTTCTATTACTATGAGGCCTATTACAGCTTCGTCAACGAAAATTACAACCAGCTGGGCGATCTCGGCCTGAACATCGATAAAAAGCTCAAGTCCCAGCAGTATGACGCGGAACACAGCTGGCGCGATCACTTCCGCGACGAAGCGCTGGACGATATGCAGGAGTATCAGATCCTGAACGCCGAGGCGGACAAGGCGGGGTTTGATGCGTCCGATGAGGTGGAGTCCGTGCGCGCGGAGAAGGCGGAGACCATCCGCAATGCCTGCATTTCTGCCAATATCACCGACGAGAATAAATACCTCGCCAAGCTCTATGACGGGGGCATGACGGAGAAGATTTTCTATAAGCAGCTGGCCAGCCGAACCCGGGCCGAGGCGTACCGTGATGTGGTGCTGGAGAAACTGGCCCCCTCCGCCGCCGATGCGGAGGAGTTCGCCCAAAATTACGCAGGGGCGGAGGAGTATCAGACCGCCGATGTGGTGGTCACCATGGTCAAGCCTGCCACGGACCGCTCCAGCGGCGAGACGGAAGAGCGCCAGTGGGAAAACGCAGAGACCTATGCCAAGGCCATTCAGACCCGGGCGGAGCAAAACGGCGGCGGCCTGGAGGCCTACACTGCACTGGCCAGTCGGTACAGCAATCTGAACGACACAGATCATCCGGATGGCCATTTTGCCGCGCTGACCAAGGATGATGTGGAGGACACGCTGGAGGCGTGGTGCTTTGATCCTGCCCGCCAGAGCGGCGACAACGCCGTTCTGCGGGATGAGACCGGCGTCTATCTGGTCTATTTCAATGGCTTTGGCGAGACCAACCTGGTGGCGCAGGCCCGGGAGCAGCTCCTGCAGGAGCGCTATGAGCAGTGGCTCGAGGACCACAAGGCGGGGCATGAAGTCAGTACCGGCAGCTTTGGTATGCTGATCGCCGGTTAAGGAGGGACGGAGCATGAAGAAGAAAAAAGAGACTCAGGCCGCCGCCCCTCAGCAGGAGCGCGTCAAACCCACCAAGCAGCAGCGCAAGCATCACATTCTGATGCTGTTGTTTGTGGTGCTGTTTATCGCCGCCATCTGGGTGATCCGCTATCCCCAGAACTATGTGAATATGTTCGTTGCCCACTATGACGGCACCGCCAGTGTGCTGGAGTCCCTGAAGGGATTGAAGCGCTCCGATGTGGAGAAGGGGGAACTGCTGCCGTATCAGCAGGCCTTTGACGACTGGAAGGAGACCCACCTGCGGGACGAGGTCTCTGTGACCGCGGATGATGGCGTCACCCTCAAGGGCGGCCTGTATGACGCGGGCAGCGACGTGACCGTGGTTCTGCTCCATACCTTTGACGGCAGCAGCACTGACACGGTCTACCTGTTTGCCGACTACTACGCCCGGAAGGGTTACAACATTCTTTTGCCCGATGGCCGCGACCACGGCGAGAGCGGCGGCGATGTGGTGACCTATGGCCGGGACGAGGGCGGCGATTTGGTGCGCTGGGTGGAGTTTCTGCGGGACACCTACGGCGCGGATTCCAAGGTCATCCTTCACGGCGATACGCTGGGCGCCAACGAGGCACTGGCCGGCTCCAAGCTGCTCCAGCAGGACGGCGCCTTCTCTGATATGCTCACCTTTGTCGTGGCGGAGAGCCCCATTTCCAACCTCTATGACGGGGCGGCGTACCTCATGAAGGAGCAGTTCAAGCTGCCCGGCTTCATGGTGGCCATTGGCGATTCCTTTGCCAAGAAGCCGCTGGGCTCCAGCATGAAAGACATTGACCTGGTAGAGATGACCGAGGACTGCACGGTGCCGCTGCTGGTCATTCAGGGCGATGAGGACACGGTTGTGGATCCGGCCGCCGTACAGAGCTTTTACGACGGCTACGCCGGGGAGAAGCAGCTGATCCTGACCTCCGGTGCGGCCCATGGTATGGCCTATGTGGAGAACGCAGACGAGTGCGAACGGGCGCTGGACAGCATGATCCAGAGCTATGTAAAGTAAGTAAACCGATAAAAGGAACAGCGCCGCCGTACATTCGATGTGCGGCGGCACTTTTGTATCAAAGGGTCTCTGCGGAACGTGGGCTTCGCAGGGACCCTTCTGCATCCCGGAGGGGGGACGCAACGAAAAGGGGAAAGCGATTGCCGGGCTTGAGGCGGTGATAGGGACATTCTGTCCGGGAAT
>USIZ01000161.1 GCA_900554855.1 uncultured Eubacteriales bacterium
ACGATCCGGTCAAAAAGCCGACATCGCTGGTGGCGGATATGACCCTGATCCCATCGGCAGCGCAGGCGGCGCTGGAGGGACGGCAGCTTCAGCCCGTGCTCCTTGCACCGAACACTTGAATTACAAGCTGGCAGAGATTCTGATCTGCCAGCTTGTTTCTATTTGATCTAAAGCGTGAACATCCGTTCAGAATAAAGAGCAAAATCGGAGAGAAATCGTTGTCTGCATCGCGCAATACTGGTAAAGTAAAGGAAGAAAAGAAAGTGTCGCTCTGAAACGATGAGCAGCTCCTGTTTCTGCAAACTGGTTTGCAGGGGAAAGAGCGCGTGTCAGTGTGGGCGTATCCAGCCATGAGAAGGGAAGTAAATGATATGAATACGAAGGAACTGAAGATCAAAGTGTGCCAGTGGGCGGTAAAAGCCTGCCAGACCGGCCTGTTTGAGGGCACCTGCGGCAATTTGAGCGCCTATGATCGGGAGCAGAACTTTGTGGTCATTACGCCCTCCGGTTTGCCTTACGATCAGTACACTCCGGAGAATATGGTGGTCATCGACCTTGAGGGCAATGTGCTGGAGGGGGCGTATAAACCCTCCTCTGAGTGGATCATGCACACCATGGTCTACAGGGAAAAGCCTGAGGTGAATGCGGTTCTGCATACCCATTCGCCCTATGCCAGTTCCTTTGCGGTGCGGAATGAGGGGGTGCCCTGCATTCTGGTGGAGATGCTGCCCACCATCGGCGGCGACATCCCGCTGGCCAAGTTCGGTATGCCCGGCACTGACGAGGTGGGCCGGGAGGCGGTCAAGGCTCTGAAGGGCCGGGGCGGATGCCTGCTGGCCAATCACGGCGTACTGGCCGTGGGAGCCGATCTGGGCCAGGCGTTTGACCGGGCGGGCTATATTGAGAATGCCGCCAAGATCTGCGCGCTGGCACAGAGCAGCGGCACGGCAGTTGTGCTGAAGCCCGAGGTGGTAGAGGCCATCCGGGTGCATTATGACGTCCATATTAAATAATAAATAAAATAGCAGAAGGCGAGGGAACGGCATGGACAGGAGAGACGAGGGGTTGGCCTTTTTGCTGCGCTACGAAAATGTGGCGTGGTATGAGAGCGGCACAGTGCGCATTCTGGACCGGCGGATCTACCCGGTGCGGATCGAGTTTGTGACCTGTCATACGCACGGCGAAGTGGCGCAGGCCATTGCGGACATGGTGACCCAGAGCGGAGGCCCCTATACGGCGGCGGCTATGGGCATGGCACTGGCGGCATGGGAGGCCCGGGACAAGAACGCAGCGGATGCGCTGGCCTTTCTGGAACAGGCGGCCTATACGCTGGCTCATGCCAGACCTACCACCGCGGCCAAGATGGAGCGGGTCACTGCCCGGGCGCTGGAGCGGGCGAAAACCGCCCTTGCGGAGGGCGTCCACGGCGAAGCGCTGGCCGAGCTGCTGCGCCAAAGTGCGATCGATCAGCTGAACATCAGCTACGCCGACCATGACTGCATGGCGGAGTATCTGGCTGATCTGACCCCGAGAAATGCCACTGTGATGACCCAGTGCTTTGCAGAGTCCATCATTGGCTGTTATCTGCGGGAGTGCCGCCGCCGGAATAATGAGGTGAAGCTCATCTGCCCGGAGACCCGTCCCTATTTTCAGGGCGCACGGCTGACTGCCAGCGTGGCGAAGGATATGGACTTTGATGTGACGGTCATTACCGACAATATGCCGGGCTACACCATGCGGGAGAAGAAGGTGGATCTCTTTACTTCCGCTTCCGACGTCATCACGATGGATGGACATATCATCAACAAGGTCGGCACTTTCCAGATCGCCCTCTGCGCTTCCTATTGGGGCATCCCGTACTATGTGACCGGCACTCCTGACCCCAAACGGCCCAACCTTGACAGTGTGACGATTGAGGAGCGGGATCCGGCACTGGTTCTGGACGCCATGGGTACCAGAACCGCCCTGCCCGGGGTCAAGGGCTTCTATCCGGCCTTTGATATCACGCCGCCCAAGCTGTGCGATGGCGTGGTCACGGACAAGGGCGTGTTTGCGCCCTGCAATTTGAAACACTATTTCGACTGAAAAATGCCCCTGCCGCTTTGAAAGCGGTAGGGGCATTTTGCAATTCAGGTTTCTCCGCCGGTCGATGCGGCATTGGAGGTGCCATCCGGATGGGTCTGATCTGCGGCGGAGTCGGCCTTCTGCGCCGTATAGGGCATGACCGCTTTGTAAGACCCGTCCCCATTGGCGGCAAAGTAGCCCGGCGTCACCAGCAGGTCGGTGATGCTGTCTGCATAGACCGCCTGGGGATAGAACAGGCTGGCGGGGACGTTGATGCGCCCATTGTCCAGCGAGTCGTCGGTGTCCACGTTCTCGCCGCTGGAGAGCGCGATGGCTACCCGAGCGGCCTCTGCGGCCATGCCGGTGCAGTCGTCCAGCAGGGTCATGCTCTGACGGCCGGATACCAGATCGTTGACATTCTGCTCCAGACAGCCCTGGCCGGTCAGGATCGGGAACACGCCGCCGGTATAGCGGTCAAAAAGTGTGTTGCCGACTGCCCGGGCCAGTGTGTCATCGGCACAGAGCACTGCGTCCAGTCCCCCGGCAGCATAGGTGGAGCTCAGGAGGTTCCCCATTCGGGTTTTTGCATCGTCGGCGCTGGCAGAGCACACATTCTCCAGTGCCGTCTGGCCGGAGGAGATGGAGAGCACGCCGGAGTCGATATAGACCTGAAGCACCTCCATGGCACCCTGATACTGGAACGCGGTCAGCGGATCGTTCGGATCACCGAAGAACAGTTCCAGATTGTAAGTGCTTGTGGCGTCGGCCAGCGAGAGCATATCTTCTATGCAGCTGGCCTGCAAATATCCGGCCTCATAGCCGTCAAAGCCGACATAGTAGTCCACGATGCCGGAGTCGGCGATCAGAGTCTGGTAGGCGATCAGATTCAGTCCATCGTCAATGGGGGAGTGGGCCGTGTCCTCTGCTTCATCCTCTGCAGAGCCGCCGCTGATGCGCTGACGGTCCGTGTCCTCCAGCGCCAGATCAGCGGCCAGGCGGCTGGGATCCACGGCGGCGGCGATAATGGTGGTGCATCCCGCACCGATCATGTCCTGAATCTGCTGAACCTGTGCGGCGGCATCATTTCCGGCAAACTGAATGTTGACCTCATAACCCGCCGCTGTGAGAATGTCGTGGAGTGTCTCGCTGTCAGCTGACCAGCGTGCATCGGAGTCGTTGGGCATGGAAATACCGATCTTTTTCGCCTTTTCCTTCTGCCTGGCACTGTTTCCACAGCCTGTGCAGAGACTGGCCAGCATCGACAGCGACAGCAGGAGGCAGAGCAATTTTTTGATTCGCTTCATAGGGAAAACCCTCCAAGCCGGTCCAATACCGGGTAATCATGCAAATTTAACTGCATTAGTATAGCATAATCCGCATGAAAAGAAAAGCAAAAAGAGGCTGTCTGTGCAGAAAACAGCCTCTTTTTGACTTGCATTCAGCTTTTCTTGGTCAGTGCCTGAATTGCGGCAGCGGCGGCGTTCTGCTCCGCTTCTTTTTTGCTCCGGCCCTCGCCGGTGCCGATGGCTTCGCCGTTCAGCAGGACCTCCATGCGGAAGGTCTTGGCGTGGTCGGGGCCGCTCTCGCCCACCAGTTCATAGGAGAGATCCTGCCCGGTCTTGCGCTGAACCAGCTCCTGCAAAGCGGTTTTGTGATCCTTGGACGCGTCATGCACGCGGGAGATGTGGTCGAGAATGAAGTGCTGGATCAGGCGGCGGGCGGCGCTGATGCCGCCGTCCAGATAGACCGCCGCCAGCACGGACTCCACCGCGTCGGCCTGGATGGAGGGGCGCTTCCAGATCGGAAGAGCGGTGGCGTCCGCCGCCCAGTTCCTCACCTTTGCCCAGCTTCAGATAGCTGCCCAAGTCCAGCTCCTTGGCCACCACGACCAGATTGCCCTCACAGACCAGACCGGCGCGCAGCCGGGTCAGGTCACCCTCGGGCAGAGTGGGGCAGTTGCGGTAGAGGTAGTCTGCCACGACCATGCCCAGCACGGAGTCGCCCAGAAATTCCAGCCGCTCGTTGCTCTCCAGTCCGGCGGCTTTGTGCTCG
>USIZ01000162.1 GCA_900554855.1 uncultured Eubacteriales bacterium
CCAGGACTGAGTCTTGTCATGATGCGCGGCAAAGAGCTTCAAACCCTTGATGTCCACGGCGCCGTTCAGGCCGTTGCGCTTGCACTTCTTCTGGCAGTAGCTGGTGCACACATAGCCCAGAGCCGTCGGGAAGGGGACCTTCTCGCGGATGGTGGCCACGGCGCCGTCATAATCGCCCTTGGCGATCTGGCTGATATACTGCGGAATGTTGATGTGCGCAGGACACTCGGCGGAGCAGGGGATCAGAGCCTCTTCCTTCACCAGATCCTTACGGAAGGTGCCCTCGCGGTCCTGAAGTGCGCCGGTGGGACATACCTCGATGCAGGCGCCGCAGAAACGGCAGCCGGAGGCGTCCAGCGGCAGGTCGTTCAGCGTGCCGATATAGGTCTCGCCGTCCTTCTTCTGGTAGTCCAGCACCTTGACTCCGCGAACCTCCTGGCACATACGCACGCAGCGGCCGCACTGGATGCAGCGCTCCATCTCGCGGTCGATCAGCGGGTTGACGGTGTTGATCTTGGTGGTCTTTTTCGTAACATGGCGCATGCTGGGGTTGACGCTGGCGTTCAGATACTGGAACAGCGCCTGCAGCTCGCAGTTGCCGAAGCTGCGGCAGCCGCCGCAGTCGCCGGGATGGCCCGCGAACATAAAGTTCATGGAGCCGCGGCGCAGCCGATCCAGCTGCTCCGTCTTGGTCACAACGTGCATTCCCTCCGCCACAGTGGTAGTGCAGCTGGTCACCGGCTCGGCGCCGTCGATCTCCACCACGCAGAGCTTGCAGCCGCCCTGGGGCTCCAGATCAGGATGGGAACAGATATGGGGAATGTAGATCCCCGCATCCAGCGCGGCATTCAGGACGCTCTGGCCCTCTTCAGCCTCGATCTGGACGTTATCGATCCAAAGTGTTACCTTTCCCACGATATTCTTACCTCACAATTTCTTTTTTCTTCCCGGGCACCGGAGCGGCCCCCTGCCCCTTCGGTGTCAGTCATGGAGAATGGCCAAATTCACATTCGGCCACATAATTACGGGTATATTATACATCAGCCGTTGTGGAAATGCTACAATTTATTGTGCCAAGGACAATTCTTTTTTTTGCAACAATGATTCATTGTTGGAATAGCTGGTTGTCTCTTCGTTCAGTCATTTTTCTTGACAGTTTTAATGTCCGGAAACTATAATATATAATGAATTATTATGTTGTAACGGAGATTTTCAAATATGCCACGACAGACTCCAAAGAAAAAAGCATACGACAACGAGGCCATCTCCTCTCTGAAGGGCGCCGACCGGGTGCGCAAGCGCCCCGGCGTTATTTTCGGCTCCGACGGACTGGAGGGCTGCGAGCACGCGGTGTTCGAGATCCTCTCCAACGCCATCGACGAGGCCCGCAGCGGCCACGGCGACAAGATCATCGTCACCCGCTACGCCGACCGCTCCATCGAGGTGGAAGACTTCGGCCGGGGCTGCCCGGTGGACTGGAACAATGCAGAGCAGCGCTACAACTGGGAGTTGGTGTTCTGTGAACTGTACGCCGGCGGCAAATACGGCAGCGGCGACGGCGACGCCTATGAGTTCTCCCTCGGCCTGAACGGCCTTGGTTCCTGCGCCACTCAGTATTCCTCTGAATACTTTGACGCCACCATCTACCGGGACGGCAAAAAATATACGCTTCACTTTGAAAAGGGCGAAAACGTCGGCGGTCTCCACACCGAGGACGCCCCCCGCCACAAGACCGGCTCCAGATTCCGCTGGAAGCCCGATCTGGAGGTATTCACCGACATCGCCATTCCGCTGGAATACTATACCGACGTGCTCAAGCGACAGGCCGTGGTCAACCCCGGCGTCACCTTCGTACTGCGCAATCAGGCCGGCTCCACCTTTGAGGAGACCGAATTCCGCTACGAAAACGGCATCCAGGACTATGTGGCCGAGCTGGCAGGCGACACCGCCCTCACCACCCCCGTGTTTTTCTCCACCGAGCGCACCGGCCGGGATCGGGCGGACAAGGACGATTACCGGGTGAAAATCAGCGTAGCGCTGTGCTTCTCCAACACGGTGAACGTCATCGAGCATTACCACAACTCCTCCTGGCTGGAACACGGCGGCTCCCCGGAGAAGGCCATGCGCTCCGCTCTGCTCAGCGCCATCGACGGCTATCTGCGCACCAATAACAAATATAATAAAAATGAATCCAAGATCACCTGGGCCGACATTCAGGACTGCCTGATCTTCGTCTCCAGCAACTTCTCCACCCAGACCAGCTACGAGAACCAGACGAAAAAGTCCATCACCAACAAGTTTGTCCAGGAGGCCATGGCCGACTTTCTGAAGGAGCAGCTGGCAGTCTACTTCATCGAGACCCCCACCGACGCGGTGAAGATCGCCGAGCAGGTGCTCATCAACAAGCGCAGCCGCGAACACGCTGAAAGCCAGCGGGTCACCATCAAGAAGAAGCTCAGCGGCAGTCTCGACCTCAGCAACCGGGTGGCCAAATTCGTGGACTGCCGCACAAAAGACACCTCCCTGCGGGAACTCTATATCGTAGAGGGCGACTCCGCCATGGGCGCCGTCAAGCAGAGCCGGGACGCGGAGTTTCAGGGCATCATGCCCGTGCGCGGCAAGATCCTGAACTGCCTGAAGGCGGATTACAACAAGATCTTCAAAAGTGAGATCATCACCGATCTCATCAAGGTCATGGGCTGCGGCGTGGAACTGAAGGGCGTCAAAAAGTCCAAGGATCTCGCGGACTTTGACATCAACAATCTGCGCTGGAATAAAATCGTCATCTGCACCGACGCCGACGTGGACGGCTATCAGATCCGCACGCTGATCCTGACCATGCTCTACCGGCTCACCCCCACCCTCATCGAGGAGGGCTATGTCTATATCGCCGAGTCCCCCCTCTATGAGATCACCTACCGGGACGACACCTGGTACGCCTACTCCAACAAGGAAAAAGACGACATTGTCAACGGCGAGCTGGCAGGCAAGAAGTGCTCCATCCAGCGCTCGAAAGGTCTCGGTGAGAACGAGCCGGACATGATGTGGCTGACCACCATGAACCCCGCCACCCGGCGGCTCATCAAGGTCATGCCAATGGACGCGGAAAAGACCGCCCAGACCTTTGACCTGCTGCTGGGCGACAATCTCCAGGGGCGAAAGGATCACATCGCCGAGGACGGACATCTGTTTCTCGAATTGGCGGATATCTCTTAACCGCGCTTTCAACAAATAAGCTGCATACGCACCGAAAATAATTAAATTTGTCTCGCCGCCTGCGGGCGGCAGAATTCGATAAACCTCTATACCGCGTTCTGCGGCTGATGATAAAGGACAGGCAAGAAGAATGGCAAGAAAGAAAAAAACTGACAGCGGCGCCAAAAAGGTGGATGCCTCCCATGTGAAGGGTCTGCGGGCCGAGGTGCTGGAGCAGCCCATCGTGGACACGCTGGAATGGAACTATATGCCCTATGCGATGAGCGTCATCATCTCCCGGGCCATTCCGGAGATTGACGGCTTCAAACCCAGCCACCGCAAGCTGCTCTACACCATGTATCAGATGCACCTGCTGGGCGGCAACCGCACCAAGAGTGCCAACATCGTGGGTCAGACCATGCGGCTGAACCCCCACGGCGACGCCGCCATCTATGACACCATGGTGCGTCTCTCCCGGGGCTATGGCGCTCTGCTGGCCCCCTATGTGGACAGCAAGGGCAACTTCGGCAAGGTATATTCCCGGGATATGGCCTGGGCCGCCAGCCGTTACACCGAGGCCCGGCTCGACCCCATCTGCGGCGAGTTCTTCCGGGACATCGACAAGGACACCGTGGATTTTGTGGACAACTACGACGGCACCGTGAAGGAGCCCTCCCTTCTGCCCACCACCTTCCCAAACGTGCTGGTGAGCGCCAATCAGGGCATCGCCGTCGGCATGGCCTCCAATATCTGCGGCTTCAATCTGGGCGAGGTATGCGACACCGCCATTGCCCGTATCCGCAATCCCAAGGCCGACCTGATGACCACCCTGAAAGCCCCCGACTTCTCCACCGGCGGCCAGCTGCTCTTTGACCAGAAAGAGATGGAGAAGATCTATTC
>USIZ01000163.1 GCA_900554855.1 uncultured Eubacteriales bacterium
ACAGCTTACAGGTCATCGGTAAAAATCGGCATACCTTTTACGATAGCATTTGCAGGTCTGTCATCATGGCACGGCGGGGGCAAGCACCCGCCCTACACCATATATGGAAAGTTTCTCTTTCCTTCTACAAACCCCAATTTGTCGATCCATTTTCGACGAACGCAAGCAAATGGCTCGCCGCACTTGATTATGTGCGGCGAGCCTGTTCATCTTACTTACGGTACAAAATGCGGATAGAGTTTAGAATGCAGATCATTGCCACGCCGGTATCCGCGAACACGGCGGCCCACATATTGGCCAGGCCAAGGAAACCCAACAGGATGACGATCAGCTTGATCGCAATGGCGATAACCACATTCTGGCGGCTGATGCGGGTGGACACCCGGCCGATGCCAATGGCCTCAGGCACTGCGTCCATACGGGAGGTCATGAACACCACATCGGCAGCCTCAATGGCGGCGTCCGCGCCGCTGCCCATAGCCGCACCCACATCCGCACCGGCCAGCACCGGGGCGTCGTTGATGCCGTCACCCACGAACATGACCGGGCCGTACTTCTCCCGGGTCTCTTTCAGGATGCGCAGTTTATCCTGCGGCAGCAGCTTGGCGTGCACTTCGTCCAGCCCGATCTCCCGGGCCACAGCCTCGGCGCTGTCGGCGGCGTCGCCGGTCAGCATGACGGTCTTGAGCCCTTCGGCCTTCAATGCGGCAATGGCGGTGCGGGTCTCCGGCTTCAGTTCGTCGGAGATCACAATGCGGCCCAGATAGCGGCTGTGGTCGGCCAGCAGCACCTCGGTGCCGAAGGCTCCGTCGTCCGCGGGAACGGCGATCCCATACTGCTCCAACAGCTTGCGGTTGCCGCAGAGGATGCCGTCGGCGTCAATACCCAGGCCGGACAGCTCCTGAATGGACTCCGGCCGCTCGATTTTCACCCCCCGCTCCCCGGCGGCGGCACGGATGGACTGAGCGATGGGGTGGGTGGACGCGCTCTCACACCTGGCAGCCATAGCCAGCAGCTCCATCTCGCTCACGCCGTCGGTCGGCAGGATATGCTGAACGGTGAACACGCCCCGGGTCAGGGTGCCGGTCTTATCCATGACGACGGCCTTTACATTGCAGATAGCCTCCATCGCGCTGCCGCCCTTAAAGAGAACATTCTTCTTGGAGCCCAGGCCGATGCCGGCAAAGAAAGCCAGCGGCACGCTGAGCACCAATGCGCAAGGGCAGGAGATGACCAGGAAGGTCAGGGCGGTCTTGACCCAGTAACCCCAGTTTCCGGTGACGATGGAGGGGATCAGGGCAGTCAGCACCGCCAGTGCCACGACAAAGGGGGTATAGACCTTGCAGAAACGGGAGATAAAGCGGTCGATATGGGGCTTCGCGGCGGCAGCATTCTCCACACTGTCCATGATCCGGGTGACCATGGACTCGCTGAGCTCCTTCTCCACCCGGACGGTCAGTGCGCCGTTCTGGTTGACGCAGCCGGAGGTGACGCTGTCGCCGGGGCGGACAGCCACCGGCACCGGCTCGCCGGTAATGGCGGAAGTATCCAGCAGGCTCTCGCCCTCCAGCACCGTCCCGTCCAGCGGCACCCGGTCACCGGGCCGCACCAGCACCACGTCGCCGGGCAGGGCGTCCTCGGCGGGAATCGTGCGCACCTCGCCGCCCTCCATCAGGTTGACGACCTCGGGGCGCAGATCCAGCGCCTCCATGATATTGCTGCGGCTCTTTTCCACAGCCTTGTCCTCAAAATATTCACCCACGCGGTAGAAGACCATAACGCCCAGCGCCTCGGCATAATCGCCGATGGCGAAGGCGCCCAGCGTGGCGATGCTCATCAGAAAATGCTCGTCCAGCGCCCGGCCGTGGGCGATGTTGACGGCGGCCTGCTTCAGCACGCCCCAGCCGCAGTAGACATAGCCCACCACAAACAGGATCAGGGCGGCAATATTGCAGGGCAGAACGCCGGTGGCGGGCAGGAAGTGCTCCAGCACCTTGCCGATCACCAGAGCGGCGGCGCCTGTGATAATGCGGACCAGGTCCCTTTTGCCCTCGTCGCCATCCTCCTCCTGCGCCTCGCGCTTGGTCTCACCCCGGGCGGCCCGGGGGGTGACGGTGACCTCGGACTCGATGGACGCGCAGATCTGCTGGATCCGGGGCAAAAGCTCCAATGGATGAGCCGCCTCCACCCGCAGCTGCTTGGTGGCATAAGTCAGCGTGCAGGATGCCACCTCCGGCATCTGGCTGATCTTGGCCTCCATTTTGGACGCGCAGTGGGCGCAGCCCAGATTGTTCACCAGAAAGACCTGCGTGACCGCGCCCTCGATGTGCTTGTGCTCAGCGGAAGGCTCACTGCCGTGGTCATGGTGATGATGGCCGCAGCCGCAATCGTCATCATCGTCGTCGTGATGGTGATGTCCGCACCCGCAATCATCATCGTCGTGCTCGTGATGATGGTGCTCCTCATGGCGGTGTTCTTTCTCAGGGTGGTGATGGTGGCCGCAGCCACAGGTGCAGCTCTCTTCCTCCTCGACTTCGGGAGTCCTATCGTCATCGCGCATGGAGAATCCTCCTTTTTGATCCGTAATATCGGCTGACTCATAAGCCAAAACATATGAACATATGAGCTATCGTTCATATGTTGAATATACGCTGTACACCCTTCAAAGTCAATAGGGCGGATGAAATTTTTGAAAAATTTTTCGCCCGATGCCACGAAAATGCGGCGTATACATTACCCCTTGTATTTCCGGTAAAAATAGATTAAAATAATACTGAATTTCTGTGCGAAAATGTACGCCGCTCCCCCGCGGCGCAGAAGGGAAGTGCTCCGATATGAAGGTTCAGATGGAAAAGGGCAGCCTGATCATCAGCAACGACGTATTCACCCAGATTGCAGGTGCGGTCGCCACAAGCTGCTTTGGCGTGAAGGGTATGGCTGTGCGCTCCAAGACGGACGGTCTGGTGCATCTGCTTCGGCGCGAGTCCATGTCCAAGGGCGTGAAGGTCACCGCCAACGAGGACGGCAGCGTCACCATTGATCTGCATATTATCGTGGACAGCGGCGTGAACATCGCCGCCATCAGCAGCTCCATCACCAAGGAGGTTGCCTACAAGGTCACTGAGCTGACCGGCGTAAGCGTGGCCAGTGTGGAGATCTATATCGACTCGATTTCGTTCAGCTGAGTGCTTCGGCCCAGCGATTGGAGACTGGCGCCGAAACCGCGCCGAAAGGAAGAAACATAACATGATCGATATCATTGACGGAGAACAGTTTCGGAATATGATCCGTTATGGTGCGGCTGCGATCCAGGCGGAAAAGCAGTCCATCAATGATTTAAATGTGTTCCCGGTCCCCGACGGAGACACGGGCACCAACATGAGCCTGACCATCGGCGCGGCAGTTACCGCGCTGGCGGAGAAACAGGCGGACACCGTGGGGCAGGCGGCCTCTGTCACCGCCTCCGCCCTGCTGCGCGGCGCCCGGGGCAACTCCGGCGTCATTCTGTCCCTGCTGTTCCGGGGCATCTCCCGGCAGGTGAAGGACAAGGCGACCATGGATGGCGTCGACTTTGCCGCCGCCCTGTCCGAGGGCGTCTCCGCCGCCTACGGCGCGGTGATGAAGCCCGCCGAGGGCACCATCCTCACCGTGTCCCGGCTGGCCGCCGAGCGGGCCGCCGAGGCCAGCATGGAGGACACCTCCTTCCAGTTCGTACTGGAAAAGACCATTGAGCGGGGCGAAGAGGCGCTGGCCGATACGGTCAACCAGAACCCGGTGCTGAAAAAGGCCGGCGTGGTGGACGCAGGCGGCAAGGGCTTTCTCGTCATCCTGATGGGCATGCTCTCCTGCCTGAAGGGCGAACCCATCGCCGCCGGAGCGGAGGCGCCGTCCCAGCCCACCAAGCAGAAGGCCGACTTTACGGAGTTTGACGTGCAGGACACCACCTTTGCCTTCGACACGGTGTATATCGTCCGCAAGGCCAAGCCCGACGTTGATCTGCGCCCTCTGCGCCAGTATCTGAACAGCATCGGCGACAGCCTGGTCATCGGCGAGGACGACGAGGCCTTTAAGGTCCACGTCCACAC
>USIZ01000164.1 GCA_900554855.1 uncultured Eubacteriales bacterium
CGAGGTCACCGAGGAGGCCGTCAAGCGCATTGAGAGTGGCAATTACGATGTGATCATCCTCAACTTCGCCAACTGCGACATGGTGGGCCACACCGGCGTGTTCGAGGCCGCCGTCAAGGCCGTGGAAACGGTGGATGAGTGCGTGGGCCGCACCGTGGACGCCATCCGCGAAATGGGCGGCATTGCCCTCATCACCGCCGACCACGGCAACGCCGAGCAGATGCTGCAGGAGGACGGCAAGAGCCCCTTCACCGCCCACACCACCAATCTGGTGCCCTTCTGCATCGTGGGTGCCGACGTAAAGCTGAAGGACGGCCGTCTGGCCGATATCGCCCCCACTATGCTGGATCTGATGGGTCTGGAAAAGCCCGTTGAGATGACCGGCGAGAGCCTGATCGGCTGAGCAACCCGTATCGTCCCCGCACCGCAGAGGGTCGATCCCCCCTGTGGTGCGGGTTCCAACCATAAACCATCGCCCGGACTGCAGGCAAATGAGGCAGCCGGACGGGAGAAAGGATTTGTGAGACTATGATCTACTCCAGCGAAGTACAGAACATGTGTCCGGTCGCCAAGGGCGCCTACCACGGCCCCGCGCCCATTCCCGAGGAGGGCAAGTGGGTCCAGGCCAAGGAGATCTCCGACATCAGCGGTCTGACCCACGGCGTGGGCTGGTGTGCCCCTCAGCAGGGCGCCTGCAAGCTGACCCTGAACGTCAAAAACGGCATTATTGAGGAGGCTCTGGTGGAGACCATCGGCTGCACCGGTATGACTCACTCCGCCGCTATGGCCGGTGAGATCCTCATCGGCAAGACCATCCTGGAGGCGCTGAATACTGACCTGGTGTGCGACGCCATCAACACCGCCATGCGTGAGCTGTTCCTGCAGATCGTCTACGGCCGTAGCCAGACTGCCTTCTCCGAGGGCGGCCTGCCCATCGGTGCCTCTCTGGAGGATCTGGGCAAGGGTCTGTGCGGTCAGGTGGGCACCATCTTCTCCTCCAAGCTCAAGGGCCCCCGCTACCTGTCCCTGACCGAGGGCTATATCACCCGGCTGGCGCTGGATGAGGACAGCCAGATCATCGGCTATGAGTTTGTCCATCTGGGCAAGATGATGGAGTCCATCCGCAGCGGCATGGATGCCAACGAGGCTCTGGAGAAGGCGAAGGGTCACTATGGCCGCTTCAACGCCGAGGACGGCGCCGTCAAGTATATCGACCCCAGAAAGGAATAAGGTGATACAAATGGCACTGTTTGAATCTTACGAAAGACGCATTAACCAGATCACCCCTGTTCTGGCTGAGTACGGCATCTCCTCCATTGAGGAGTGCCTGGACATCTGCAAGAGCTACGGCTTTAACCCCTATGACATCGTGGCCGGCGTGCAGCCCATCTGCTTTGAGAATGCCCGCTGGGCCTACACCGTAGGTGCGGCCATCGCCATCAAGAAGGGCGTTAAGACCGCCGCCGAGGCCGCCGAGGCCATTGGCATCGGCCTGCAGGCCTTCTGCATCCCCGGTTCCGTCGCCGCTGACCGCAAGGTCGGTCTGGGTCACGGCAATCTGGGCGCCATGCTGCTGCGGGACGAGACCAAGTGCTTCGCCTTCCTGGCCGGCCACGAGTCCTTCGCCGCCGCCGAGGGTGCCATCGGCATCGCCCGCAACGCCAACAAGGCCCGCAAGGAGCCCCTGCGCGTCATCCTGAACGGTCTCGGCAAGGACGCCGCTCAGATCATCTCCCGTATCAACGGCTTCACCTATGTGCAGACCCAGTTCGACTACTACACCGGTGAGCTGAAGATCGTCCGCGAGATCCCCTACTCCAAGGGCGAGCGCTCCGCCGTCAAGTGCTACGGCGCTGACGACGTCCGTGAGGGTGTGGCCATCATGCACCACGAGGGCGTGGATGTGTCCATCACCGGCAACTCCACCAACCCCACCCGCTTCCAGCATCCCGTCGCCGGCACCTATAAGAAGGAGTGCATTGAGCAGGGCAAGAAGTATTTCTCCGTCGCCTCCGGCGGCGGCACCGGCCGCACCCTGCATCCCGACAACATGGCCGCCGGCCCTGCCTCCTACGGCATGACTGACACCATGGGCCGTATGCACTCCGACGCCCAGTTCGCCGGCTCCTCCTCCGTGCCCGCCCACGTTGAGATGATGGGCTTCCTGGGCATGGGCAACAACCCCATGGTCGGCGCTACCGTCGCCGTGGCCGTGGCCGTTGAGGAAGCACTCAAGAACAAGTAATCCAGTTCTTCCTTCGCGCCCATGGGGCGAGGTGCGATCTGCCCCCGGCAGATCGGTTGACAGCAGTCGAAACATTCTGTTTCGATCCCATGGCCGGGTCACCGTTACTGTGGCCGTGGAAGAGACGCTCAAGGACAAGAAAATGGAACCCATTTACTACCGTGTCCTCGACATCGACGGGGACTACGCCCACCTTCAGAACACCGACGCACCCTCTGCCGAACCCAAGCTGGTGGCCCGGGCCCTTCTGCCCGAGGAGATCCAGCCGGGCAGTCTGCTGAAATGCGTCTTTCTGGAATACGAATTGGTGACTGAATAACAAACCGGCGCGATGCAAAAGCATCGCGCCGGTTTTCTCTCGTGCGGCAAAAGAATGCCCCCGGCACAGCCGGGGGCATTCCATTTCATAAAATTGCTTACTTGGCGTAATCGACAGCCTTGGTCTCTCGAATGAGGTTGACCTTGATCTGGCCGGGATATTCCATCTCGTCCTCGATCTTCTTGGCGATATCGTGCGCCAGCAGGATCATGTGATCCTCGTCGATCTCCTCGGGCTTGACCATAATGCGGATCTCGCGGCCGGCCTGAATGGCATAGGCCTTCTCGACGCCCTTGAAGCTAGTGGAGATCTCCTCCAGCTTTTCCAGACGCTTGATATAGTTCTCCACATTCTCGCGGCGGGCGCCGGGACGTTCGGCGGAGATGGCATCGGCGGCCTGAACGAGGCAGGCCACAATGGTCTGGGGCTCGATATCGTTGTGGTGGGCGGCAATCGCGTGAACCACCTCTTCGCTCTCCTTGTAACGGCGGGCCAGATCGACGCCGATCTGAACGTGGCTGCCCTCGATCTCGTGGTCAACGCTCTTGCCCAGATCGTGCAGCAGACCGGCACGCTTGGCCATGGTCACATCGGCGCCCAGCTCGGCGGCCAGCAGGCCGGCCAGATGGGAGACCTCGATGGAGTGGCTCAGCACGTTCTGACCGTAGCTGGTACGGTAGTGCTGGCGACCCAGCAGCTTGACCAGCTCCGGGTGCAGCCCGTGAACATTGGTCTCCAGCACGGCGCGTTCGCCCTCGGCCTTGATGGTGGCCTCCACCTCGCGCTTGGCCTTCTCCACCATCTCCTCGATGCGGGCGGGGTGGATGCGGCCGTCGGTGATGAGCCGCTCCAGCGCAATGCGGGTGATCTCCCGGCGGACGGGGTCAAAGCAGGACACCGTGATGGCCTCCGGCGTATCGTCGATGATGAGCTCCGCGCCGGTAAGGGTCTCCAGCGTGCGGATATTGCGGCCCTCGCGGCCAATGATGCGGCCCTTCATCTCGTCGTTGGGCAGGGGCACCACGGACACGGTGCTCTCCGCCACATGGTCGGCGGCACAGCGCTGGATGGCCAGCGCGATCTGCTCCCGGGCGTAGGTCTCAGCCTCTTCCTTGTAGTGAGCCTGGATCTCCTTGAGCCGGACGGCCTCCTCGTGGGTCACCTCGTCGGACAGCTGCTCGATGAGGTAGGCCTTCGCTTCCTCAGCGGTCAGGCCGCTGAGCTTCTCCAGCAGTTCCATCTCGCTCTTCTTCAGAGCCTTGACTTCCTCGCGGGTCTTTTCTGCGGCGGCCAGACGGGCCTGCAGCTTCTCATCCTTCTTCTCAATAGCGTCGGTCTTGCGGTCCAGGTTGTCCTCCTTCTGCTGAAGGCGGCGCTCCTGCTTCTGCAAGTCGGTTCGACGTTCCTTGATTTCGGCGTCCAGGTCGGCGCGCTCCTTCTGGATGGTCTCCTGAGCGGCCAGCACCATTTCGCGCTTCTTGGTCTCCGCCTCCTTGATGGCCAGGTTGACAATGC
>USIZ01000165.1 GCA_900554855.1 uncultured Eubacteriales bacterium
AGACGTGTGCTCTTCCGATCTATTTCTGGAGCAGATCGGCCCATTGAACCAGACGGACTCCGCACTGGATAGCTGCTACACCTGGGTCTGTTCCCCATGGCCGTGGCAAAATCCGCAGAAGGAGGGTTGAGTTATGTTCAGTTATCAGAAAACGCTGCAATATCCAGTCAAAATCGCAAACCCCAATCCGAGGCTGGCTTCTGTTATCATCAGCCAGTACGGTGGTCCGGACGGCGAATTGGGCGCTTCCATGCGCTATCTCTCCCAAAGATATGCCATGCCCTACCCGGAGGTCTCTGCCCTTTTGACCGATATAGGCACGGAAGAACTGGGTCATCTTGAGATGGTCGCCGCAGTGGTGCATCAGCTGACGCGGAAACTGAAGGCGGAGGAGATCGAGCAATCTCCTCTGGCGGCTTACTTTGTGGATCACACGGCGGGGATCTATCCCACCGCCGCCAGCGGCTCCCCATGGAGCGCCGCTGGAATGCAGTCCACCGGCGACCCATTGGCCGATCTGACAGAGGATCTGGCCGCAGAACAGAAAGCACGCTTGACGTATGACAACATTCTGCGCCTATCTGACGACCCGGATGTAAACGACGTGATCCGCTTCCTGAGAGAACGGGAAATTGTGCATTTTCAGCGCTTCGGCGAGGCCATTGAGTTGGTCAAAAGCCGCCTGAACCAGAAAAATGTCTATCTCATCAACCCTGCATTTGATCCAAAAGCATGATAAAACGGCCCTGCGCGTCCATTGGACGCGCAGGGCCTCTGTGTTTATTCTGTACTTAGCATCAGATCGGGGGCAAGTGTTCGTTAATTGTTCTGACGGCTCTGTCTCTTCTTCACGATGAACAGGACAATCAGCGCAGCCAGAGCGGCCAAACCAACGCTGCTGACCAGGATCGGCATAGAGGAGTCGCCCGTCTTGGGAGCCTTCTTCGCAGCAGTAGTAGTCTTGCCGGCATCCGTCGTAGTCTGATCCTTCTTGCTGGTATCGGTCACAGTCTGAGTGGGCTCAGAGGTGCCGGGAGTGGGCGCAGGATTGGGTGCGGGTGCAGGATCGGGCTTGGGATCGGGCTTCGCAGACTCGATGGGTGTCGCAGTCAGAGGCACCACGGCACCGTCCTTTACATAGATGGCAGTCAGGAACGCATAGTCATCATCGCCATCCTTGTCATGGCCGCCGCCGGAGAAGGAGCTCAGGTTGTCGGCAGTACCATACATCAGGCGATCCACGGTATAGTTGGTCGCGCCCTCGGTCTTAGGTGCCACAACGACGCCGTCCTTCACGGACAGGGTCAGCTTATCCTCGCTCTTGTACCAGACCTCGTCAGCCTGCGAGCCGCCGCCAGGACCACCGGGGCCGCCGGGGCCACCAGGGCCGCCAGGGCCGCCAGGGCCGCCAGGACCGCCGGAACCGCCGCCCTGATCGGGATCGGGCTCAGTCGCGGTGGAATCGTCGACCACGAAGGTGATGTTGCCGATGGTGTAGCCAGCGGAAGCCTGCTCGGCGGACTCATCGACCTGCTCAGCAGTTTCGTCGGCCTGTTCGGCAGCGGCAGCATCTTCAAGATCGGTCTGCTCAGCCGCATTGATGTCCTCGCTCTGCTCAACGGGGGCAGCATCGGCATCAGCCGCTTCGACTTCGGGCTGTTCCTCAGTGGGAGCCGCGGGCGCAGCGTTCAGATCGATCTCCTGACCGTCGACGGTCAGGGTGCCGGACAGTTTCAGGGTCACAGGATAGTCGGCGGTAATGCTGTCAGCATCGGCCAGCGTGACATTATTCAGAATGCCGTCGCCGGTGACAGTCCAGGTGGAACCGTCGTCGACGCTGACGTCAACGGTGTTGAAGGTATTGCTCTGGATGCGGTTGGCCACCTGGCCGATGTCAAAGTAGTGGCCGATGGGGAAGCTGGTATTCTGATAGGAAGTCCATGCGTCGGAAGTCTTCTCACCGGCAGCGGCGGCCTTAACGGCATCGGAACCCGCCTTGGTAACATGGATCGCAGCGGTGGAAGAGATCTGGCCCTTCAGCGTGGCACCGTTGGTCAGCGCAATGCTCATGGCGATGGGAGACTGCGCTCCGCTGTCGTTCAGCGCCCAGCCGGAGCCGTTGAAGATATCGCCGGTCAGGTCGACATCATCAAAGGTGTACTTGCCGGTCTCGCTGCCAGCGGCAGTGGCGCCCTTGGTGGGCCAATCGGCGTTCTCGTTATGAGTGGTGTAGAAGGAGAAGGTAGCCATATCCATGCCGGTGGTGGAGTCGTCGTTGTCCATGGCCTGGATCAGGATACCGTTGCCGGGATTCAGCTGAGCGCCGTCGGAGATGACCGCATCCACGCTGCTGCCGGTCTTATGAAGGATGGAAGTATAGCCGGAATTGACCACGGTGCCCTCGGTGATGGTCAGCTCATTGGCGGGCAGACCGGAGTTCTGATGCACCATGAAGCCGAAGGTGTCGGAATTGATGGTAGTAACCTTGGTGCCGGTGGGCACATAGTCGGTGATCTTATTGCCCAGCGCATCATAGAGCGGAATGGCCTGGCCGGCCTTCATGGCGGCATAGGTAGCATAACCGCCGGTCATAATATTGGCATAGGTGCCGACGTTCATATCGACGCCATAGAAGTTCTCGTGTGCCTGACCGATGGTATAGGTGCCATAGCCGGAACGGGTGGTATAGGGGTTGGTGGCATCGAAGACGCCGTCCGCCTGGAGGGGCTTATCACCCATGCCCTTCAGGGTCATGGTGGTATTGACCACGTTCAGCATCATATTGGAACCGGAGTCGGTGGACAGCACAGCCCACTGGGAGGACGCCATGTTGGAATCGACTACGGTGGTGCTGGAGTCATTGCCCATCAGGTTGGTAGTACGGGAGGTGCCCATAATACCGAGGATTCAGGGCGGAGCCACCATGGTGGCCTGATCGGGGGAATTGCGATAACCGGCATACAGCGTGCCGCCGCCGGAGAAGAAATTGGAGTGCTCGATGTAAACATTGGCGCCCTTATCCGCATACAGCGCCAGGTTGCCGACACCGGTTACGTTGACGTCAGAATTTTTGATTTTCACGTTGCTCTTGCCATAGGCCGCAATAGCCGCGCCATAGCCGGAGAAGTCGCAGGCAACAGAACCGTCGCCGTCGCTGTCGATGTCAATTCTGGCACCGTCGATGGTGTAGTCGGAGTCGCGCACAATGATGGGGTTAAACCCCTCATAGGTGGAGCGAATAACTACATTTTTTGCCTCCGTATCCGTGATGACACAGTTCGGCGACGAAACCACCTGGTCGGCGATCTTGACGCCGGAGGCGCTTTCTCCTGCGGCTGAGGCGACGCCGGTCAGGCTTGCCGCCATGACCGCTGCCATGCCAAAGGAGAGAACGCGTTTGAGCTTTCTCGTCTTTTTCATTCTTTTCCCTTTCCTTTCATTTTCCTCATTTCGGTCGTTTGAGAGGTCCCTCTGATACCTGGCACAGAATGGTATTACCAACTCTGTCCGATATAGTCAATATTAACATCACACCCCAGATTCGTCAATCGTATTTTATGCACTTTTTTCGACATAATTTAAGTTTTGTTTCAGATTGTAACGCTTGCCGACTATTGCGTTATGTCTCCTTATTTTTCATATCTTTTCCAATCTCCACAGCTCAACAACATCAAAAGCCCACAGCGCAGTCATTTGCGCTGTGGGCAATAATAATATTCTATGACTCCCGAAAACAAGGTATACATAACTTCCCCTAAAACCAGGCGGGTTTTAGGGATTAAATTCCATATTCTTTTTTTAATTTTTTTAAAATCACCTCATCTGCCGGGCAAAACACATAGTTTTCGATCTCGGATACACGGATCCATTTCAGGTCCTTATGCTCCAGCAGACGGGGCGTACCTGCCGCGATGGTGCAGTGGAACAGGGTCAGGTGGATCTGAATATCGGGGTAGGTATGCACCACATCGAGGAATATCTCACCCACAGATACCGTAATATCCAATTCCTCCCGACATTCCCGGGCAAGGGCCTCCTGTTTCGTCTCCCCCGGCACCACCTTGCCGCAGAC
>USIZ01000166.1 GCA_900554855.1 uncultured Eubacteriales bacterium
AGGTGGTGCCCGCCAGGTAGACGGCGTCTGCGCCGTAGGCCACGGCCATCTTCAGCCGCTCCATATCACCCGCCGGAGCCAGCAGCTCCGGCTTTCGGTCAGCCCTCCTCATTGCCGTCCTCCTGATTCTGGATCACGCCGGTCTGGGCATTCTTAAAGGCCACAAAACTGTCATAATCAGAGAAGAAATGAGTGCTACCGTCGTCACCAAGGACGAAGTAATAATCATCCGTGTCACTGGGGAACAGCGCCGCCTGAATCGCGGTCAGGCCGGGGCAGCAGATGGGGCCCTGAGGCAGTCCGGTATTTGCATAGGTATTGTAGGGGCTGTCAATCGTCAGATCCTCCGCCGTCAGCTCACGGCTGGTATCGCCCAATGCATAATAGATGGTGGAATCCATCTGCAGCTTGCCATTGGTGCCGCCGTTCTTCTTCAGGCGATTATAGATAACGGAAGAAATGCCGTTCTGATCCTTGCCGTCCGTCTCCTTTTCGATGATGGAGGCAATGGTCAGAATGTCGTGCAGATCATAGCCGTCTGCCTGATACTGGGCCAGCTTGGCCTGATCGACGCTGCTCTCGTCATAGATCTTGCTGCGGAAGTTGAAGAGCAGCTTATTCAGTGCAGTCACGGCATCGCTGTTCTGGTAGAACTCATAGGTGTCCGGGAAGAGATAGCCCTCCAGACGGTTCTCCTCGCCCAAAGTGGACTTATCAAGGAAGTCATAGTCAAAGTCGTAGTTGGTCGCGGCCTCCTTCAGTTCTTCCTCCGTGGCCACATTGTTCTCCGCCAGCAGGGCAATGATATCGGAGACGGTGCTGCCCTCGCGGATCATCAGCTGAACCGTGGTGCGGCTGCCGGAGCTGGCACGCATATTGCGCAGCAGCGCACTGTAATCCATGGTCGTGTTCAGCTCATAGGTGCCCGGGGCCAGCTTGCTATCCTTATGGGTGAAGTTTGCAAAAAGCTTGAACAGCCACTTATATTCAATGAGACCGTTGGAGTGAAGCAGGTCGCTGACCTGATCCATATCCGCAAGATAGACGGTCTGCGCATTGCCTGCATCGTCTGTGGTCTGTTCCGTGGTGAACATGGAATCCTCCAGCGTAATGGTCGCACTGTACTCCGGCTTATCCAGCGCCAGCAGATCACTGCCCCACCGCCAGCCAAAGGTGGCCAGCAGATAGGCCGCAATGCTCACCACCAGCAGATAGATCAGCACGATCAACAGACGGCTCATGACACGCACACCGCCGCCCCGCTTCTTCTGCTTGGCCGGTTTTCTCGTATGCTTACGCTCAGGGTGCACGCGTTCTTCACTCCTTCTCACCGGGGTGTACTCACCCGTATCCCCGGAAGCATCGTCGTTCTCCGGCACCTGGGGATCGGCTGCGCCCTGGCCGCCGTCAAAATCCACCTGACTGGTATAATCCTCGATATTGAAGTCGAGATCGTCGAAATTGAAATCATCCATTCCAAAATCATCATTGGGATCGAAAGCCATATCATCACTCCTGTCGTGGGGCTTTATCTTGTCACTTTATCTCAAACGGCACAGCACCGCTGTTATCTTCCGCTCTCATGCACAAACCGGCGCGTCTCCGTCAGCACCAACTCCACCGGCCTGTCCCAGCTGTCGGCGGGCACCGCTGCACAGAGCAGGGCATCCCGGCACAGACCGATGGTATGTCCGGTATAACCGGCAAGATAGCGGTCATAGAAGCCGCCGCCCCGCCCCATGCGCATACAGCGCTCATCATAGCACAGCGCGGGCACGAGGATCAGATCGATCGCAGCGCGCTCCACAACTGGGCAGGTCGCGCCAGGCTCCAGCATGCCGTAGCGGTGGCGTACCAGCTTCGCGGCATCATAAAGCCGCGCCTCCATCTCATGGCCAGGCAGACAGCGGGGCAGAAGAACCTGCTTATCCGCCTGGGCCAGATGCTCCAGCAGCGGCCCGGTGTCCACCTCTGCCCCCATACCGGCAAACAGCAGAATGGTTCGAGCAGCGCGGACAATGGGTTCCGCCAGGAAGCGCTCTCTCAGCAGTCCATCACTGCTCTGCCGCTCTTCCGTCGTGAGCGCGGCCTCCCGCCGCTTCAGCTCGGTGCGGAAGGCGGTCTTATCCACGGTAGCAAACGCTTACGCGCACCTCATCTGCCGTTTTTGTTCCCTTCAGCACCTTCAGCATTGCAAGGCCCAGATCAAAGGCGCTGCCCGCCGCCTCACCGGTGAGCAGCTTTCCGTCCTGTACGACCGTTTCGCCCGGCTGATAAACTGCCGGGGGCAGGAGGTCCGTGCAGGTGGGGTAGCAGACGGCCTTTTTGCCGTCGATCAATCCCAGCCGGGACAGTACCGTGGGGCCCGCACAGATCGCGGCGACATACGTCTCAAGCGCAAAGCACTTGCCCAGAAAGTCAGCCACACAGGGTTCCGCCAGCAAGTTGTTGACGCCGCCCAGACCGCCGGGCACAAACACCATTTCGACCTGTTCCGGCGCAACCTCGCTCAACAGGCAGTCCGCCGTGACCGTGAGAGCATGGCTGCTCTTTACGGTCAGCGACTGTACACCGGCCAGCATGACCTCCACGCCGCCCCGTCGGAGCAGATCCATCGGGACAACGGCCTCGGACTCCTCAAATCCATCCGCCAGCAGAACGCAAACCATAGTTACTCTCCCTTTCCGTCCAGCAGCGGCTCCACCTGACGCCAGATCTCCGCATGGATATCCTCGATGGAGCGCAGCTGATCATTCCGAACACACTGCACCTGATACCAGCCCAGTACCTCGGCGGCCTGCCGGCCGCTCTCCCGGCAGGAGCGCAGATAGGCGGTGTCCTGCTCGTGGATATCTGCATGGGTGTTGGTCTGCTCCTCCCGGGAGCGGAGCATATGGACGCTGGCCTCGGTGGGCACATCAAGATAGACCACCAGATCCGGCCTGGGCAGGCCCAGCTTCCGATACTCGAAATCATACAACCAGCGGAAAAAGTCCTCCCGCTCCTCCTGCGGTACCTTGGACGCCTGATGGATGGCATTGGATGTGGTGTAGCGATCGGCCAACACCAGCCCGCCCCGCTCATACCACTCGCCCCACACCTTCTTATAGGAAGCGTAGCGATCAACGGCATAAAAGGCGGACGCCGCATAACCGTTCACGTCACTGGGGCGGGAACCGAACTCACCGGCCAGATACATCCGGATCAACGCGGAGGATTCCTCTTCATACTGGGGAAATTTCAGGCACTGAAACTGCGCCCCCTGCGCGGAGAGCCGCTCCTTCAGCCGGGCAAACTGGGTGGACTTTCCCGAACCGTCCGTTCCCTCCAGCACGATCAGTGTTCCTGCCATATGCCGCATCCCCCTCTGCATAATACGCCTAGTTTAAAAGTGATTTTAACACAATCCCCGTCTAAAGTCTACTGAATTCCCGTGTCGCCCCGGCAAATACAGAAAGAATTAACGTTTTCTCTCTTTTTTTCGGACTGAAATGTGCTATGATTATAATGTAAGATCATACGCAAGGAGGTTCCAATGAATCTTTCCAGTTTACAAGAGGCTCTCAGCGGCCTTGCGGGGCAGAGTTCCCCGGTCATCAGTGCACTGAGCGTGATCTGCTGCATTCTGCTGCCCATTCTGTCCGTACTGCTCGTGGTTCGCTGCGCCGTCAGCCTGCTACGGGGCAAGATTGAGCGGGAGACCTGGGGCAGGCTCACACTGCCCGACGGCGACTACGGTGAATTCCACCACTGGGAGAACACCGTCGGCCGCTCCCGCCGCAGCGATGTGGTGCTCCAGTCCCCCACCGTCTCCCGCAGCCACGCCGCCTTTCTCCGGGATGAAAAAGGGCAATGGAGTGTCTATGCCTTGAACTCCAAGAACGGGCTGACCGTCAACGATCAGGAGGTCGCCCCGCAGGAGCATATGCCCATTCAGAGCGGGGACATCATCAGCATGGGCGGCGTAGAGGTCACCTTTACCGCCAGCACCGCCGCCGAGGAGCTGGCGCAGGCAAAGAAACGTACCCGTCCGGGGCGGAAGATCTCTCCGGGGCTAGATCGGAAGAGCG
>USIZ01000167.1 GCA_900554855.1 uncultured Eubacteriales bacterium
GACGATCCTCATCCGCTTCGGCAGCATGGCCAATACCTTCGGCACGATCTCGGCTGACGGCGGCTGGCTGCCCAAAGAGGGCGGTTATACGCTGGCGGAGTGGGGGGCTACCCTGGGAACGGCCTTTGTGACCGCCGCGACAGGTATTCTTTCCTTTGCCTTTTCCTATAGTCCCGACGACGACCGCGTGCGCCGCAGAGAGAAGCTTGAACGCTCGCTCCGTAAGTGCCGCTCCAAGTTGGAGCCTCTGCTCTGTGAGGTGAGTATGCTTGAGGGGGCGCCGGATCTGCGCGCGGAAGATGCCCGGAAGCGTGCTACGGCGCTGAGAAATCTTGAGACGCTGGAGCTTGGCCTGAAACAACACGCCCGCAAAATTCTGGCCATTCGCATGAACGACCCGACGTTTACGGAGAAAATGGCCGCGCCGCCTGAACGCGCCGGCCTTACCGCCGTTAATAAGAAATCCGCCTGACTGAAAGGAACCGCCAACATGAAGAAGTTTTTCGCTGCGGCACTCGCCGCCCTGATGCTGCTGTCCTGCACCGCATGCGGCGGTGCAGACGGCAATACCGATCCCCCCGCCGAGCCGGTCAACCTCGCCCTGATCGCCGGTATTGCCGACGGAGAGCCTACGGTTGAAAACATCCCTGACGAATTCAGTGCTCTTGTCAGTGAGTCTGGCAGTGATTACGCGATCATCTCCGCCGAGGGACGTCCTCAAGTCCTGGCCTCCGGATCGATCGCCGATCTCTCTGATCGGGGATACAGTAAAGGAACGCTCCAGCTGGCCCAGCGGGATATGACCGCCGATCTGCTGAGCAAGTTCAACTATACGCCCTCGACTCCCGAGATCGACATGGCCTCAGCACTGACGCTGGCCGTTCGCCAGCTGACCGCGTCTGCACAGGATGGCCGCGAGAACGTGCTGGTGCTGACCTGCTCCGGCAGAAGCACGACCGGGATCATCAATATGGTGGACACGCCGCCCTGTGAGCTGGATCCCGATCTGTCAGCGCAGGAAACGGCCGCGCATCTGGATATCAACATGAGCGGCGTAGATGAAGTCGTCTGGTACTTCCTGGGTGACGCCGGTGGCTTCAGCGCATCCGAAAAAACCGCATTGAAGTCGTTTTATTCCGCCCTGTTTCAGGCGCTTGGCTTTGCCGGCACCCTTGAGTTTAAAGCCGATCTCCCCTCCGGCGAAACCTACTGCTTTGATGCGTCCGTTTCTCCCATCCGGACCGAAGAGGAAGGATCCGGCCTGAGAGCGATCACCCCTGACGAGTTGACCGCCGAGGACGATACCGCACTGATCGACACGCCGGTCATGCTGATGGATGAGCAGGTGCAGTTCCGGCCTGATTCCGCCGAATTTCTGGACGAAGCGGCGGCCGTCGAAGCGCTCCAGCCTGTCATCGACTTTCTGTCGGGCCACGCTGACGTGGATCTCATTCTCTACGGCACCTGCGCCGGGGACGGAGACGGCGACTTTACCCGAGCGCTCAGTCTCTCCCGCGCCGGGGCCGTCAGAGACCTGCTGTACGGTGCCGGTATTTCCGAAAGCCGCCTGACGTGCCTTGAGGTCGGCTGCGCAGACGATCCTTATTACCAGCCCAACCTCGGCACCGGTCCGGCCGGAGCCGTAAACCGTAAGGTCGTCCTCACCGACAGCCGCAGCGAACTGGCTCAGCAGCTTCTCAGCATCAGCGGCTGACCTCCCCCGCCGCTGGAAAAGCACGAAAAAAAGAGCCGCAGCACTGCGGCTCTTTTTTGTATTTATGCCAGGAGAAGGGCGGGGTCTCCCTCCGGATCGGCGCGAATGCGATCCAGAAGCGGTAAATAGTTTGTCCGAAAAAGGGAGACGGCTGCTCCCCCTCCTGCGCAGAGTCTTCGTCGGAAGTCTGCGCATAAGACGGGAGCAGCACGTCGAGGGAGACGCCGTAGAGCCCTTGCAGGAACATCAGATGAACCAGAGATGGGAGCTTTTTGCCCCGCTCCCAGCTGCTGATGGTGTTCACCGACGCGGTTTCCGCGCAGTTCGCGCAGATGATGTCAGAGAGCATCTGCTGCGTCAAACTGCACTCCTTCCGCAGACTGCACAGGCGTCTGCCAACCGCAGCGGAATCCGCACACCACCGCCACGCGCCCGAGATCCGAAGATCCGTGGAGGCGTCAAATTGGTGGGACAGATTACCGGAAGCAATGGACTTTTTCATGTTATTTTCCTCCTTCTATTACATGACTGTGAACAGCCGGATGTACCAAGACAAGCTTTCATAAAAATAGAATCAATTTAAAATACAAGCCGTCTCGGGAGAAAAATAACGCATTGCCGCGATTGGTGGCTCAATTATAACATGCTCCATCAGGTTGTCAATCCGACAGAGGGAAAAACACGGGGAGGAGGTAAAATCTTCGCCCGTGTTTTCGGATATAAGTCACCCCACCACCAGCTTATTGGTCTTTTTCAAGAACTTCGCCGGAATGGGCTCAGCCAATACTTGTCTCATAAATGGGGGACAATTCATAGTGTCTGGGCGTTTCATATTGATACGATTTCATTATATGCCATACCGCTCACATTCTCCGGATACATCGCATCCAGCAGACGAATACCGGACACCGTTTGAAAGATCTGGCTGCGGGCAGTTTCGATGGCTGCCCGTGCATAACCGCTCTCATCGGCATTGACCAGGAAATCCGCCTCGAGCAGGATCTGATGATCCAGCCCGTCTACATTCGTATAGGTATGGTGATGGCCCACGACCCACGAAATGCGCTCCACATCGGCGGGATCGACAGGCAGCGGCGCAAAAAAGCTCTCCACCAGCGGTGGACTTTCCCGCTCCTGATGCTTTCCATTGGTGTCGCCATACTTCTCGCGGCACAGCGGGCAGGCAATGTCGTGAACAATGGCCGCAAGCTCCAGAAGCTCCTGCGTATGCGCGTCCAGCCCCTCTTGTTCGCCAATGGTCTTCGCCAGCGCCCAAACCTTCAGAAAGTGGTCAATGTCGTGCAGATTCCCCTTAGAACAGGCGATCATCTTTTCCATTACGGATGCAGTGAGCATACTGCGGCACTCCTTTCCGGGATAACTTAGCAGGGCCGCAATCGCGGCGCATCTGGTCTTATGCTTGATTTCATACTGAATTATATCGAATCATCGAAAAAAAACAATCCGCAGCAAACATAAGCCCCCGACACATAAGTGCTGGGAGCCTGCATATCAGAAGTAATAAAGGAAACTGGGCATGCTGACATCGATGGAATTGAACTTGTTGATGGGATTCAGCACCTCCTCGCAGCAGGCGATACGTCCGCGCCCGTCTCCCGCAAATTCGGTAACTGCACAACGAAATAACCAGCATATGCATAATAGCGGCATCTGAATGATCCTCCCTTTCAGGAAAATACAACCCCTGCGGCCGCCGTCGCCGCATTGGAGTTTAAAGAAGAATGCCGGGCAGGTTAGGTGCAGAAGCATCCGAATAAAACCTCGATCAAGTACCCCGTAGGACTCAATCCTACGCTCAAGGCATATTCGGAGCAGGTGTTCATGCCCGCCAAGTCTGAAACTATGAGTGAAAATTCTCGTTCAAACTTCCAGAGCTATCTCAACAACCGGATCTACCCCGCGCTGGGCAATTACCGGATGTATGAAATTACGCCCACAATGATCTCTCCGTTTCTGCCCTTCCTCCAGGAAGAGGGACTTGCCCACGGCACGGTAGAAAAACTCTACGTGATTATCCGGCTGATCTTCAAAATGGCCTTTCTCGGTGACCTCATTGAGAATGTATACCCACGCAGACAAAGAAAGCATGAAACGCGCCGGAAATGTGTTTCTTTCCGCATTAAAAAGAAGCGCCGCGGGCGGCGGCGCTTGAAATACCTGGAAGGATAATCGGCAAAGAATATTATTGCTAATGCGAACTTTCGGCGTCTTTCGGCGCCGGATCAGTCTCCAAATTGCCGTCCAACTTTTTGGGTTGAAATATGAAAAAGGTTCCGAATCAATGAAGATTCGGAACCTTTTGGAGCTGATAGGCA
>USIZ01000168.1 GCA_900554855.1 uncultured Eubacteriales bacterium
GGTGGTGGTTTGGGCGTTTTTTGCAGAAAGATTCATCTTATCGCGCGCACGCGAGAGGTGCCAGAAGTGCCTTGAAAGTGCCTTGAAAATGGGCCATTTATCGGACAAAACAGAAGAAAAACAGGCTGGAGCGGGTGAGTCTGTCCGGTATTTGCCCCTATTGCGGCCAGTTTGCCCTCTGATATCCGCCGCCGTGGGCCTGTATGCCTGGCCGCGGGATGAGGTGAGTTTAATTCACTCCATCACCCGCGCCGCCGATGTGGTCAGTCTGGCTTACCCCGTGGCGAATGCAGCCGCCAGCGCTCCGCCCGCTCCGTGTGGTAGATGCCCACGGTCTGACCGAGGTCATCGGCGCGGTGTGGTGGGCACTGCCCACGGTCTGACCGAGGGCACCGGCGGGGGAGGGTGAGCGAGCCAAGGAGGGGAGCAGCAGCCCGCATTTCATACCCCGTTTTGTACCCCATACCCCACTCCATACCCCTTAAAACGTTAATTAGCTTTAACTTTTATTGCTTGTATTTTAAAGAAAATGTCATAAAAAACTAACTATTTTGAACTATTTAGGGCTATTTAGAAGTTCCCTTGAATTCGAGTCCCTTCGGGCGTACCATTTTAAAACAGGTTCTGCGTTTGCAGAACCTGTTTTTTCTTTTTATAAAATTGTGTATCGTAAGGTCAAACACTCACGGTTGTATGAAGTAAACAGAATGTTGTTATATTGTTGAAATAAGGTGCGCCATTTCAGCTCGCTGTATGCTAAAATAAGAAAAACAACAATAGGAGGTTTCCATATGGTTCCCATTACTGAAGACGAGAAAAAGCTCCCCTATGCGAAGTATTATTTCCGGGAAATGGCCGCTATCCCTCAGGAGAAGCTGGATATTTGGCAGGCACCCATGGCGGATCCGGCACTGGCGACGCCTATCGAACGGCGCAACGACTTTCTGGATGACAAGGACATCAGGCTTGCTGTGGGCTTTACCGTGGCGCCCAATGGCACCGGCTTTGTTGCCAACGCCACCTTCATGCCCGGTGTGACGCCGGAGATGATCGACTGGTGGTTCGGATGGCACAGCGTGGGTCCTGACCTGCGCTATAAGATCTGGGATCCGGAGGATCACTATTATGCCAGGGCGATGAATGCCGCCTATGTGCTGGATCCGGCAGTGCCCAACCATGAGAAGACCTGGGGCGTCACCCACGATATTCTGGAGGATATCGGCCTTGGCCCTGATCCGCTGAAGCTGACCTTTAAAAAGCCCGCCGATTTGGGCTATGACATGAGCAAGATCGGCACTCCGACCTGCTCCACCATGGTGTGTGCGGTGGGTGTCAGAGGTTCTCCCGCCGTTATGACTCATAAGGCTGTGGCTGCCGAGGGCGGTATCTGGTTCAAATCTCACTTCTGGATGGGTTACGGCCTGAATGAACAGGGTGAGATCGTCAAACTGGTGCCGGATGGCGCGTCCGTGCCGGAGATGGTGCCCCGTGCGCTTTTTGGCCATAACATCAAGGAGTTTACTAACCTGGCCGCGATCCTGCCGGAGCTTTACGCAGAGGAAAAGGATAACTGGTAAGATTGCGCTTGCCTGAGCCGGAAAATTTGCTATAATAATTTATATTAGAAGCAAACGGAGGTGAGCGCATGGAGTGCAGGATCGACCACAGCAGTCTGCCGCAGGCGGGGCTGGAACTCATTAACCGGTTGAACCGTGCGGGCTATGAGGCGTGGTTTGTGGGCGGCTGTGTCCGCGATCTGCTGATGGGCATACAGCCCCACGACTGGGATATCTGCACCAGCGCTCTGCCGGAGGAATTGGAGTCCGTGCTGGCGGATTTCCGTATCCACGAGACAGGCATCCGCCATGGGACGATCATGGTAATGTCCGGCGGCGAGGGGTTTGAGATCACGACCTTCCGCACAGAAGGGGCTTACACAGACCACCGCCGTCCGGATTCCGTGCGCTTCGTGCGGGATCTGGCCAGTGATCTCGCCCGGCGGGATTTTACCATCAACGCGATGGCATATCACTCCAAATTTGGCCTTGTTGACCTGTATGACGGGCGTGAGGATCTGAAAAACGGTTTGATCCGGGCGGTAGGGGAGCCGGAAGAACGGTTCTCTGAGGATGCCCTTCGCATTCTGCGGGCGCTGCGCTTTGCGGGCAGGTTTGACTTTCAAATCGAACCCGCCACAGCGGAAGCCATTCATCGCTGCCGTGAGGATCTGCACCAGATCGCGGCGGAGCGTGTTTTTGCTGAATTGAAGGAACTCCTTGTCAGCCCGGGCTGCGCCCGGTTGATGCTGGAATTCCGGGATGTATTTGCGGTGATCCTGCCCGAGGTAGAGCCGCTGTTTGACTTTGACCAGAACAACCCGCATCATGACTCCGACGGTTGGCATCATACAGCCCGTACGGTGGCTGCTGTGCGGCCGGACGTGGTGCTGCGGCTGTCTGCCCTGCTCCACGATACGGGAAAGCCGGACTGCAAGACCCGGGATGAGACGGGCATTTCCCATTTTTACGGCCATAACCGGCGCAGTAAGGAGCTGGCCCATGCGGCCCTCCTGCGGCTGAGGTGTGACAATGACACCCGGCTTCAGGTGGAGACGCTGGTGGGGATGCACGACAGTCCCATGCCTCAGACCATGGCGCAGACCCGGCGATTTCTGGGGAAATACGGCCTGGAGCTGACCCGAAAGCTGCTGGAGCTGCGCCGGGCGGATGTGCTGAGCCAGTCTCAGTTCCACCGCGCGGAAAAGCTGAAACAGCAGAGTGATTTTCGCGCACTGGTCGATCGGGCCGAGGCGGAGGGCGATTGCTGGTCCGTCCAGCGGCTGGCCGTCAAGGGCGGTGACTTGATCGCCCTTGGAACGCCTGCGGGGCCAGAGGTGGGCCGCAGGCTGGAATTTCTGCTGAAGGCTGTGCTGGATGGGGAAGTGCCCAATGAACGGGAAGCTCTGCTGAATTGGCTGAGTGCGCATCAAGAATGAAAGGGGAACCGTCACATGACGGCTCCCCTTTTTTGTGTGCCGGGTCAGTTGCAGCCGCAGTTTTTGCCGGCCTTAAAGGAAGCGCATTCGGTGTTGTCGCACTGGGTGACCTCAGGGGTGCAGCAGCCGACCTTGATGCTGCTCAGCGTGCAGTAGCCCTGATTGCCTGCGTGATGTGCGCAGTTTTTGACGGAACATGCGATGCTGTGATTGATCTGATCCATAGTAAAAGACCTCCTGAATTTGTTGCGGTTGAGCCGCTGAGCCTATTGTGGCCGGGATCAGGCCGATTTATTCCTGTACCACTGCAAAGCCGACGTAGAACCCGTCCGATGCAGAATAAAACTTGTCAGTACGAAGTCGACCAGATAGAGCGCGGTACAGGGGAGCAGCAGCCAGGGAGGCAGAAGTGCCGTGAATCGGTCGGTCAACGGCAGCGCCCAGCGCACCAGTACAACGCCGAGCGCCCCCCAGATCAGCGCAAATGGAAGGCAGATCCGCCCTTGCACACTCCCAAAGCAGTCAGAGTAGTCCCAGAAACGGACGTGCCATACCGTTTCATAAAAGACTGCGGCGGCGTATTCTATTGCGGTCGCGCTCAATGCGCCGCCCAGAAAAAGCAACGGCAGATTGGCGGTGACCAACTCCGGCAGAGCACTCAATACAGCAGCGCCAAGCCCATATACCGGACAGAGCGGCAGCAGTAGACGGCATTTGCGGTCACGCTTTTTTGCCCGGGTCAGCCGGGCATAGACAACTTCCAGTAGAAAACCAAAGAAGCTGTAAAGGTAAAAATTCCAGATCCATTTCATAGCTCTAGTCTGCCCGGAGGCTGAACTTGTATACGAGAGAAATGTCAGAAAAGAAAAATGAAAAAAGTTGTTGACATTTGCGTATTATGCCGTTATAATAATATTTGTTCGCTGGCGATGAGCCGCAGACAGCAACTGCATATGGGGGTATAGCTCAGCTGGGAGAGC
>USIZ01000169.1 GCA_900554855.1 uncultured Eubacteriales bacterium
CTCCATCATGACGTCGCTGCCGTCCCGGCGGAAGAACGCGTGGGGACGTACCTCGGCCACCACAATGATGTTGCCGGAGGGGCCGCCGTTCTGGCCCGCGTGGCCCTGTCCCCGCAGCACAAAGGCGTTGCCCGTATCCGCACCGGCGGGGATATTGACGGTGATCTTGCGGGCCTTGCGCACCGCGCCCGCACCCCGGCAGGTCTTGCAGGGCTGATGGATGATCTTGCCCTTGCCACCGCAGGTCTTGCAGGGCTGCTGGGAACGCATGACGCCCAGCATGGTGCGCTGCTGCACGGTGACATAGCCGCTGCCGTGGCAGTCGGGGCAAACCTCCGCCGTGGTACCCGGCTCGCAGCCGGTGCCATGGCAGTCAGGGCAGCTCTCCACCCGGTTGATGCTGACTTCCTTCTTGCAGCCGAAGACAGCCTCCTCAAAGCTCAGGGTCACATGGACACGCAGATCCTCACCGGGAACGGGGGCGTTCGGATTGGCCTGACGGGAGGAACCGCCGCCGAAGCCGCCGCCGAAGAAGGAGGAGAAAATGTCGCCCAGATCCACATCATCAAAGCCGCCGAAGCCGCCGCCAAAGCCGCCGCCACCGGCTCCAAAGTTAGGATCCACTCCTGCATGGCCGTACTGGTCATAGCGCTGGCGCTTCGTGGAGTCGCTCAGCACCTCGTAGGCCTCGTTGACCTCCTTGAACTTGGTCTCGGCCTCCTTGTCGCCGGGATTCAGGTCGGGGTGGTACTTCTTGGCCAGCTTGCGGTAGGCCTTCTTGATCTCATCGTCAGAGGCGGAGCGGTCTACGCCCAGCACCTCGTAGTAATCTCGTTTATTTTCTGCCATACAACTCACCTTCTTGTGAGAGAAAACTCAAATTTCAGATAGTCAAACGGCCGAAACGGGCGGGGCAGATGCCCGCCCCGCCGCGCTTCGGCTGAATTAGGTCTTATTACTTCTTGTCATCGTCCACGACCTGATAATCAGCGTCGTAGTAATCCTGACCGTCGCCGCCCTGTGCGCCGCCGTTGCCGGCAGCACCACCGGCCTGCTGGCCGGCATCAGCCGCACCGCCCTGGGGGTTGGCCTGCTGATAGAGCTTGGAGGAGATGTCATAGAACACCTTGGTGAGCTCCTCGGTGGCAGCCTTGATGGCGTCGGTATCGGTGCCCTTCATGGCGTCCTGCAGTTTGGTCTTGGCGGTCTCGATCTGGCCCTTCTCATCGGCGGAGATCTTGTCGCCCAGCTCGCTGACAGTCTGGTCGCACTGGTAGATCATCTGATCGGCCTGGTTGCGGACATCCACCTCTTCCTTGCGCTTGGCGTCCTCGGCGGCGTACTGAGCGGCCTCCTGAACAGCCTTGTCGATGTCCTCCTTGCTCAGGTTGGAGGAAGAAGTGATGGTGATGTTCTGCTCCTTGCCGGTGCCCAGATCCTTAGCGGACACGTTCACGATGCCGTTGGCGTCGATGTCGAAGGTGACCTCGATCTGAGGCACACCGCGGCGGGCGGGAGCAATGCCGTCCAGATGGAAGCGGCCCAGAGTCTTGTTATAAGCGGCCATCTCGCGCTCGCCCTGGAGGACATGGACCTCAACGGAGGTCTGGTTGTCTGCGGCGGTGGAGAAGATCTGGCTCTTCTTCACAGGGATGGTGGTGTTGCGCTCGATCAGCTTGGTGAACACGCCGCCCATGGTCTCAATGCCCAGAGACAGAGGAGTGACGTCCAGCAGCAGCAGGCCCTTGACGTCGCCCTGCAGCACGCCGCCCTGAAGGGCTGCACCCATGGCCACGCACTCATCGGGGTTGATGCCCTTGAAGCCGTCCTTGCCGGTGATGCCCTTCACGGCCTCCTGCACGGCGGGGATACGGCTGGAGCCGCCCACCATCAGCACCTTAGACAGGTCTCTGGCCTTCAGACCGGCGTCGGAGATGGCCTGACGCACGGGGCCCATGGTGGCCTGCACCAGATGGTTGGTCAGTTCGTTGAACTTCGCCCGGGTCAGGGTGACGTCCAGATGCTTGGGGCCGGTGGCGTCAGCGGTGATATAAGGCAGGTTGATGTTGGAGGTGGTCACGCCGGACAGCTCGATCTTGGCCTTCTCAGCGGCCTCCTTCAGGCGCTGCATGGCGACCTTGTCGCCGGTCAGGTCAATGCCGGTGTCCTGCTTGAACTGCGCGGCCAGATAGTCCATGATGCACTTATCGAAGTCGTCGCCACCCAGACGGTTGTTACCGGCGGTAGCCAGAACCTCGATGACGCCGTCGTCGATCTCCAGGATGGAGACGTCGAAGGTGCCGCCGCCCAGGTCATAGACCATGATCTTCTGAGCGGTCTCCTTGTCCACGCCGTAAGCCAGAGCGGCGGCGGTGGGCTCGTTGATGATGCGCTTCACGTCCAGACCGGCGATCTTGCCGGCGTCCTTGGTGGCCTGACGCTGAGCGTCGGTGAAGTAAGCGGGGACGGTGATGACGGCCTCGGTGACGCTCTGACCCAGATAGGCCTCGGCATCGCTCTTCAGCTTCTGCAGGATCATAGCGGAGATCTCCTGCGGGGTGTACTTCTTGCCGTCGATGTCCACCTTGTAATCGCTGCCCATCTCACGCTTGATGGAGATCACGGTGCGGTCGGGGTTGGTGATGGCCTGACGCTTAGCGACCTGGCCGACCATGCGCTCGCCGTCCTTGGAAAAAGCGACAACGGACGGGGTGGTGCGGTTGCCCTCCGCGTTGGGGATAACGACGGCTTCGCCGCCCTCCATAACAGCAACACAAGAGTTCGTGGTGCCGAGATCAATACCAATAATCTTAGACATAATAAAGTTCCTCCTAATATTGAAACAAGTTTGCGAATTTACAAAATTCAGTTGGCCACTTTGACCATGGCGAAGCGGATCACCTTATCGCCCATCTTGAACCCGGACTGGAACACCTCCACCACGGTGGATTCGCCCACGGAGTCATCGTCCACATGCATCACTGCGTTGTGGAGATTGGGGTCAAAGGGCTGATTCAGTGCGTCGATCTCCGTAATGCCCAGCTTTTCCAGCACCTGCCGGAGCTGGGTCATGGTCATCTCGACGCCCTTGGCATAGGCCTCGTCAGTGCAGGGGGCGGCCAGAGCCCGCTGCAGGTTATCAAATACCGGCAGGAAGGCCAGTGCGGCGTCCGCCTTGGCGCTGGAATAGGCATCCGTCTTTTCCTTGGCGCTGCGGCGGCGGAAGTTGTCGTACTCGGCGGCGAGGTACTGATACTGCTTATCCTTTTCAGCCAGTGCCTTCTCGCTCTCGGCCAACTTGGTCTCCAGCTCGCTGGTGCCGTCGGAAACCTCTTCGGTGTTCGCGGCGGTCTCGACCTCTTCCTCCACTGCGGCCGCCTCAGCCGCTTCAGTCTCGGGAACGACCTGCTCGGAAGTGGTCTGCTCTTCTTCCTGCACGGCGTTTTCTTCGTTCTTACTCATTGAATGGCCTCCTATTCTTTGGAGTCGCTGTCAGGCTTCGGGGGCTGGAGCGCGGGAGCGGACTTCCGACCGGGAAGCTGCTCCGGCTCGCCCTTGCCAAACATCTTGCTCAGGCTCTCGGCAAAGTAATTCAGGCGGGCGGTCACCTTGGCGTAATCCATCCGGGTGGGTCCGACCACGCCGATGACGCCCCGCATCCCTTCGCCGATGTCATAGCTTGCCATGACAACGCTGGTATCTTTCAAAGCGTCGGACACGTTTTCCGGTCCGATCAGAATTTTGGTATCGCTGTCACCCATGGCTCCGGGAAGCTGCGCCAGCTCCGCATCGTGATCCAAGTAGCTCAAAAGCTCGTGGGCCTTGTCCACATCCTGATACTCGCTGTGCTCCAGAATGCGGTTGGCACCGGCGGTGTGTACGCTGGAACGACCCGCGTCCTCAAGCACCTCCATGGCGAAGGATACCACCAGAGAAATCAGCCC
>USIZ01000170.1 GCA_900554855.1 uncultured Eubacteriales bacterium
CCTACACGACGCTCTTCCGATCTCAGCGGACTGAGTACACCGGCTCATTATGTGCTGCCTGTGCTGGCCAGCGGCATGATGAGTCTCGCCGGCACCACCCGTATGACCCGCTCCAGCCTGCTGGAAGTCATCCGTCAGGACTATATCCGCACCGCCCGGGCCAAGGGCCTGCGCGAAATGGCCATCGTGCGCAAGCACGCCCTCAAGAACGCGCTGATCCCCGTTATCACCATGATTGGCGGTCAGGTGTCCATGGTCATCGGCGGCAACGTCATCATTGAGAGCATCTTCAACATCCCCGGCCTCGGCTCTCTCATGGTGACCGGCATCAACAACCGTGACTATCCCACGATCATGGGCATCACCCTGGTGATCGCCATCTTCGTGTGCTGCATGAACCTGCTGGTCGATCTGGCCTACGCCGCCATCGACCCGCGCATCAAGGCTCAGTTCTCCGGCGGAAATAAGCGCCGCAAGAAGGCCGCAAAGACTGAGGAGGTGAAGGCATGAGCGTCCGCACAAAGGAAAAGAAGGCTGCCGCGCCTGTCGACACGCTGAAGAAGCGCAGCCAGCTCTTTGAGATCTGGGATCGACTCAGAACGAACAAGCTGGCCATGGTGGGCATGGGCATCGTGATCGTCCTCATCCTCTGCGCCATCTTCGCCGACGTCATCGCCCCCTATGGCATCAACGATCAGAACCTGAGCGAGCGGCTCATGTATCCCTGCCTCGCCCACCCGCTGGGCACCGACAACAACGGCCGCGACATTCTGAGCCGCATCATCTACGGCGGCCGGATCTCCCTGCTGGTCAGTCTGATGGCCGTTGTCTGCTCCGTGGTCACCGGCGGCCTGATCGGCGCCATCTCCGGCTACTTCGGCGGCAGGATCGACACCGTCATCATGCGTCTCATGGATATGCTGATGGCCATTCCCGGCACCCTGCTGGCCATCTGCGTCAGCTCCATGCTGGGCAACGGCATCTGGCAGACCGCCGTAGCCGTGGCCGTGGGCGGCATCGCCCCCAGCTGCCGCATGATGCGCGCCACCGCCCTGAGCATCCGGGGTGAGGAGTACATCGAGGCCGCCAAGGCCTGCGGCTCCCGCAATCTGCGGGTCATCCTCACCCACGTCATCCCCAACTGTCTGGCCCCCATCATCGTGGACTGCACCCTGCGTCTGGGCGGCAACATCATGATGATCTCCGGCCTGAGCTTCATCGGCCTGGGCGTTCAGCCGCCTACGCCGGAGTGGGGCTCCATGCTGAATGCGGGCCGCGAATTCATCCGCAAATTCTATCCCCTCATCACCTTCCCCGGCATCGCCATCATGCTGACCATGTTCGGCTTCAATATGTTCGGCGACGGCCTGCGGGACGCGATGGACCCGAAACTGAAGGACTAAGGAGTAATGGATTATGAATGAACTGGAAATTAAAGATCTGACGATCCATTACATCACCCGCTCCGGCACCGTCCGGGCCGTCAACAACGTCAGCTTCTCCATTGGCAAAGGTGAAACCCTCGGCCTGGTGGGCGAGACCGGCGCCGGCAAGACCACCACCGCGCTGGGCATCCTCCGGCTGGTGCCCAATCCCCCCGGCAAGATCATCGGCGGCGAGATCCTCTTTGAGGGCAAGGACGTCATGAAGATGACGGACGAGGAGCTGCGGGAAATGCGCGGCGGCAGTATCTCCATGATCTTTCAGGACCCCATGACCGCCCTGAACCCGGTGCTCACCGTCGGCGATCAGATCGCCGAGATGATCGCCCTCCACTCCGACTGCTCCAAGAGTGAGAGCATGGAGCGGGCCAAGGAAATGCTGAAGACCGTCGGCATCGCCCCGGAGCGGGCCGGTGAGTTCCCGCATCAGTTCTCCGGCGGTATGAAGCAGCGCGTGGTCATCGCCATTGCGCTGGCCTGCAACCCGGCACTGTTGCTGGCGGACGAGCCTACCACTGCTCTGGATGTGACCATTCAGGCTCAGGTGCTGGAGATGATCAAGGAGCTTCAGGAGAAGCAGGGCACCTCCATGCTGCTCATCACCCACGACCTGGGTGTGGTGGCGGAGACCTGCGATAAGGTGGCCATCATGTACGCCGGCGAGATCGTGGAGTACGGTACATTGGAGCACATCTTCAACCATGTGCTCCACCCCTACACCAAGGGCCTGTTCGACTCTCTCCCCTCTCTTGACCGGGATGTGCACCGCCTGCACCCCATCGACGGCCTGATGCCCGATCCCAGCAATCTGCCGGAGGGCTGCAAATTCCACCCTCGCTGCCCCTGGGCCACCCCGGAATGCAGCCAGCGGGAACCCGCGCTGAGCGAGATCGAACCGGGCCATCTGGTACGCTGCCTGCTGGCAGAAGGAAAGGAGCGGGCAGAACATGAGTAACGAACTGCTTCAGGTCGAACACCTGAAAAAATATTTCAAGACCCCCGGCGGCTATCTGCACGCCGTGGACGACGTCAGCTTTACGCTGGACGCAGGCAAGACTCTCGGCGTCGTGGGCGAGTCCGGCTGCGGCAAATCCACGCTGGGCCGCGCCATCCTGGGTCTCAATGAGGCCACTGACGGCAAGGTGCTCTTTGAGGGCCGGGACATCACTCACCTGAAGGGCGGCGCCCGCCGCAAGACCTATCAGGATCTGCAGATCATCTTCCAGGATCCCTTCTCCTCTCTGGATCCCCGAAAGTCCGTCTGGGATCAGATCGCCGATCCCCTGCGCATCAACCACGCCTACAAGGACAAGGATGAGCTGAAGAAGCGGGTCAGCGAGCTGATGGACACGGTGGGTCTGGCCCGCCGACTGACCTACTCCTACCCCCACGAACTGGACGGCGGCCGCCGTCAGCGCATCGGCGTGGCCCGGGCGCTGGCGCTGAACCCCAAGTTTATCGTCTGCGACGAGCCGGTGTCCGCCCTGGATGTGTCCATTCAGGCCCAGATCCTGAACCTGCTGCAGGACCTGCAGGAGGAACGGGGACTCACCTATATGTTCATTACCCATGACCTGTCGGTGGTCAAGCATATCTCCGACGCCATCATGGTGATGTATGTGGGCTGTGTGGTGGAAAAGAGCCCCTCCAAGGCGCTGTTTGAAAAGCCGCTGCACCCCTACACCAAAGGACTTCTGTCCGCCATTCCCATTCCTGTCATCAACAGGGATAAGAAGCGGGTCATCATGAAGGGCGAGATCAGCTCCCCCATCGACCCCAAGCCCGGCTGTCGGTTTGCCACCCGCTGCCCCTTCGCCACGGACATCTGCCATCAGCGGCAGCCCGCGCTGGAGGAAGTGCAGCCCGGCCACTTTGCCGCCTGCCACCGCGTCCGCGAGATCAACGATCTGTAAAATCAAAGGAGGATAACCATTATGACAAACGAAGAACTGGTTCAGAAGCTGGACGAAATGCAGCTGAAGATCGACCGTCTGGAGGCCGTTACCATCTGCGCCAACCTGATGAGCCGCTATGTCAACTATCACGCCGCCTTTCGCCACAAGGACTATGTGGAGTTCTGGGCCAAGCGGGACGACGACATTCTGGAGATGCCCTGGGGCAAGTATCTCGGCTTCGAGAACGTGAAGAAGTGCTATCTCGATCACCATTTTGACCGCGGCGACGAGGGCGCCGAGGAGAAGATGAAGGGCGCCGTGTTCTTCCATCATCTGGACACCCCCATCATCGAAGTGGCCGCCGACGGCAAGACCGCCCGCGGTGCCTGGTGGTCCCCCGGACACGAGACCTTCCCCCGCGGCGACCGTGAGCCCGGTCAGGGTGCCATCTGGGCCTGGAGCAAGTATGGCGCGGACTTCATCAAGGAGGACGACGGCTGGAAGATCTGGCGTATGCGCATTTATCCCATGTTCAAGACTCCCGTGGGCACCAGCTGGACCGAGTGGAGCCAGTTCTCCGGCCCCATGGATCTCTCCGA
>USIZ01000171.1 GCA_900554855.1 uncultured Eubacteriales bacterium
GGCACGAGCTGTTCCTGGCCGACTACCCCGACATGGACAAGTATCTGGAGACCTTCACCTACAAGTTCCAGAAGAAGATCGTCAAGGCATGGCTGCTGGAGGATCACCGCGTGGACGGCCGCAAGAGCAACGAGATCCGTCCTCTGGGCGCCGAGGTCGGCATTCTGCCCCGCGTGCACGGCTCCGGCCTGTTCACCCGCGGCCAGACTCAGGTGCTGAGCATCGCCACCCTGAACACCCTGTCCGCCTCCCAGAAGCTGGACACCATCTGGGAAGAGGATTCCAAGCGCTATATGCACCACTACAACATGCCCGGCTACTCCACCGGCGAGGCCCGGGGCAACCGCTCCACCAACCGCCGCGAGTACGGCCACGGCGCTCTGGCCGAGCGTGCGCTGGAGCCCGTGCTCCCCTCCGTGGAGGAGTTCCCCTATGCCATCCGCGTGGTGTCTGAGGTGCTGTCCTCCAACGGTTCCACCTCTCAGGGCTCCATCTGCGGCTCCACTCTGGCTCTGATGGACGCCGGCGTGCCCATCAAGGCTCCCGTGGCCGGCATTTCCTGCGGCCTGATCCAGGACGATGACGGCAGCTTCAACACCTTCATCGACATTCAGGGCGTTGAGGACTTCCACGGCGAGATGGACTTCAAGGTGGCCGGTACCACGGCCGGTATCACCGCCATCCAGATGGACCTGAAGAACGACGGTCTGACCATGGAGATCATCCAGAACGCGCTGGACATCACCCGCGATGCCCGCTGCGAGATCATCGACCAAGTTATCCTGCCCTGCATCCCCGCGCCCCGCGCCGAGGTCAGCCCCAACGCCCCCAAGATGATCAAGATGAAGATCGACACCAACAAGATCCGCGAGGTCATCGGCTCCGGCGGCAAGGTCATCCAGAAGATCCAGGCCGATTCCGGCGCGAAGATCGACATCGAGGAGACCGGCGACATCTTCATCTCCGGCCCCGACGCCGAAAGCGTGGAAGCCGCCAAGAAGTCCATTGAGACCATCGTGTTCGTCCCAGAGGTCGGCTCCCTGTACTTCGGCAAGGTCGTGCGCATCATGCAGTTCGGCGCCTTCGTCGAACTGGCCCCCGGCAAGGACGGTCTGGTGCACATCTCCAAGCTGGCTAACCACCGCGTGGCCAAGGTGGAGGACGTTGTCAACATCGGCGATATGATCTGGGTCAAGGTCACTGACATCGACGAGAAGGGCCGCGTCAACCTGAGCCACAAGGACGCCCTGCGCGAGATCCGCGAGCAGCAGGCTCAGAAGTAATTTCCCGTAATTCGGTGATACTAACGCCGGACGGACGAAAGATACGTCCGTCCGGCGTTTTTTCAAAGCAGCCGCCTCAACCGTTCAAACACAAACTTCCCCAGAAAGGTTCAAATTATGTACGATTATCAGCTCACCACCCTGCCCAACGGGGTGCGCATTGCCTCGGAGCGGATGCCCGGGGTGCGCTCCGCCGCACTGGGCATCTGGGTCACCACCGGTTCCCGGGAGGAGAAGGCCTCCGAGAGCGGCGCAGCCCATTTCATCGAACATATGCTCTTCAAGGGCACCCCGACCTGCTCCGCCGGAGAGCTGGCAAAGCGCATGGACGCCATTGGCGGCCAGATCAACGCCTTCACCACCAAGGAACTCACCTGTTTCCACGGCCGCTGTCTGGACACCCATCTCCGCGAAGCGCTGAGCATCCTCTGTGATATGTTCTTTGACAGCGCCTTTTCCGAGGCCGACGTGGAGAGTGAGCGGGGCGTCATTCTGGAGGAGATCGGCATGTATGCCGACGATCCCTCCGATCTGGTCAGCGAAAAGCTCTCTGCCGCGGTGTTCCACGGTACGCCGCTGGGCCGCCCCATTCTGGGACGAAAGGCCACGCTGGACAAAATGACCGGCGCGTGGCTCAAGGAGTACAAGCAAAGCCACTACACCGCCGACCGCATTATCATCACCCTCGCAGGCAGCTTCACCGACGAGATCCTCGACGAGATCAGGGCACGCTTTTCCGTTATGACTCCGGGCAAGGCAAAAAAGCTGAAGCGCATCACCGCACAGGACTCCATCGTGGTGAAGAAAAAGGCCACCGAGCAGAACCATCTGCTGGCGGCCTTCCCGGCGATCACTGACCGGGACCCCCGGAAATATCAGATGCAGCTGCTGTCCTCGATCCTGGGCGGCGGCATGTCCTCAAGGCTGTTCCAGCAGGTACGGGAGAAAAACGGTCTGTGCTACACCGTCTACTCCTACGGCACCAGCTATGAGGATGTGGGCCTGTTCTCCATCTACACCGCCCTGGGCCGCGCACAGGAACCTAAGGCCATCGCCTGCATCCGGAATGTGCTCACCGAATTTCTCCAGAATGGCCCCACTGCGGAGGAGCTGGATCTGGTGCGGGAGCAGAGCAAGGCCAATGTGCTTATGGGACTGGAATCCACCACCGCCCGCATGAGCCACCTAGCCCGCTGCCTGCTCCGGGAAGGCACCTTCCTCACCCCCGACAACATCATCGACGCCTACGACGCCGTCACCCGGGAGCAGGTGCTTCAGCTGGCCCGGGAGACCTTTGACTTCGATCATGTCTCCTTCTCCGCCGTCGGCCGCGTCGCCGATACGGAGACCTATCAAAAGCTGCTGGCCGGAAAATAAAGCAGCAGGAGCACAAAGTTCTTAGCTTTGCGCTCCTGCTATTTTTTACCTTTTTCCCCCGGGGCCGTATCCAAAAAGAAGTCTGCTGACACCTGATAATAGCGGCACAGCGTAACCAGATGTCGGAGCGGAAACTCATTTACCCCTCGCTCATAGCGGGCATACATAGTCTGAGAGGTGCCCAGAATTTCCGCAACCTGCGCCTGAGTCAGATCGTGATCCTCCCGGATCCCACGCAGACGCGCTAAGAAATTAGACACGGACACCCCTCCTCTCTGCCATCCAAGGAGAGTATACCCCAGTAAAGATATTTACTATTGACTTTAGTAAATATCTTTACTAATATATGTCATAGAGAACCCACTTTTTACAGCAAAGGAGAATTGAGCATGAACGACTCCACCCCCAATGCGAAGCCTAAAAAACCCATCTTCAAAAAATGGTGGTTCTGGGTCATAATCGCGTTGATCGTCATCATTGGGATCGCCGGTTCAGGCGGCAGTAATACTGCTTCTACCTCGGGCGCCGAATCTTCCAACAGTCCCGGCACAGCACAGAGCACCGATCAAGGCAGTGCGCCCGCACAGTCTGCCACCTCTGCCAGCGCATCCACCGGCACATCCAAGGAGCAGAAGCCCGCTCCCGACGATACGTCGGCCGAAGCACCGGAAAGCACAATGACTGCAGGCCAGAAAAATGCACTGGCCTCCGCAAAAAGCTACCTTGCTTACACCGCTTTTTCCCATGACGGTCTGGTCGATCAATTAGAATATGAGCAGTATTCTTCAGAAGATGCCGTCTATGCCGCAGACAACTGTGGTGCGGACTGGAATGAGCAGGCACTGAAATCGGCCAAAAGCTATTTGGATTATACTGCCTTTTCTTACTCCGGCCTGATTGATCAGCTGGAGTATGAGAAATTCACCACCGAAGAAGCCACCTACGGTGCAGACAACTGCGGCGCGGACTGGAATGAGCAGGCCGCAAAATCCGCCGAGAGCTATCTGAATTATACCAGTTTCTCCCGGGATGGATTGATCGATCAGCTGGAATACGAGGGCTTTACCCATGAACAGGCCGTATATGGTGCAGAGGCAAACGGCTTCTAAGTATAAGAGATATACAGCGCCGAACCCATCTCCGCGGGTTCGGCGCTGTGCTGTTTATATGGCCTGTGGGCAAATTGGGGTTTGGCAAAGAAAGGAAAAGTTATCTGTTATGATGTAGGGTGGGTGCTTGCCCCCGCCGCGGACGGC